>DAOVUW010000012.1 GCA_030632385.1 Candidatus Nanohalarchaeota archaeon | reverse complement strand
CTTCCATTTCTAAAAATATTTATTTTTTTTTTCTTATTTTTTTTTAATTCAACAACTGCCAAATGAGGCGTCACGACAATTACATTATACTTCTTTTTTAGGCATTCTGTTGTTTTTTCAAGATTTATTTTGAATGCTTTTTTTTGCTGTATTTCAAAAACATTTGCTTCTGCGCATGGTTTGATTACAATACTTTCATCGCTCATGACTAACAAAGAGCGTAAATATTTATATATATTTGGAAGAAATCGTCAATTTATGCTTCTTTTTATATTTAATACACAATAAAATATATGGAAAAAGTAATTGCAATATCTGGCTTAAGACCAGACCTAATTGAGTCAAAAATACTTGTTTATCCAACAGATACATTATATGGAATTGGATGCAATGCCGAAAGAGAAGATTTAGTATTAAATATATTTAAAATAAAAAAAAGATTGCTTACAAAACCCCTATCTATTGTTGCTCCATCAATTGAATGGATTTATAAAAACTGCAAAGTAAATAAATCTCAGAAAAAATTAATTGAAAAATATCTTCCTGGTCCATATACTCTAATCTTTGAAAAAAAAGAGAAAACCTTCTTATCTCTTGCAACAGCATCAGGAGATACAATTGCTGTAAGATTTTTAGATACAAAAATACAGGAACTCATTGCAAAAGCAAATATTCCTTTTGTAACGACTTCTGCGAATATAAGCGGAGATAAAAGAATTTTAAAACGCCCGAATTCCCTTAAAAAAGAAATAAAAGAAAATATAGACTATATTGTAATCGAAAATCAGGAAAAAATGACATTTATTCCTTCGACAATTATAGATGTAAGAAAAGAAAAAGAAAGACTATTGGAAAGAAAATAATTTTTATAAATTCAATTCAATCTGTGGATTTTTTCTGGTAGTCTTCAATTGCCTTATTCATTGCATTAATTGCCAGCACAGAGCAATGGATTTTTATCTTCGGGAGACCACCTAATTCTTTTGTAATATCATCAAATGTTATTTTTTTTGCTTCATCAATTGTTTTTCCAATAATGAGTTCTGTTAAAATAGATGAAGTTGCAATATTTGAAGCGCATCCAAAAGACATAAATTTCGCATCAATTATTTTCTTTGTCTTATTGTCGACTTTTATATAAAAATCAATAACGTCTCCGCAAACAGGACTGCCTACTTTTCCTTTTCCACTACAATTCTTTATTTCTCCAATATTTTTCGGATGCATAAAATATTCTAGTGTCTTTTTAGAATACATATTGTTGAATTAAGTATTATCTTTTTTTACCGCTTCGTTTTGCTGCAATAGAACCAATTTTTCTTCCTGGAGGTGCATGTCTACTTACCGTTTTTTGTTTTCCGAAATTTTGTCCACCATATTTATGATCTCTTGCATTCATGTTTGTAGGAGAAATTCTCGGATATTTTTTGCTTTTTACTTTCATTTTATGAAATTTATTTCCTGCTTTTAAAAATGGTTTTGAGGTTATTTTACCCCCTGCAACAACACCAACAGTTGCTCTGCAATCAGGATTAAATACTTTTTGTTTCTTTGAAGGCATTTTTACAACCACTTTGTTTTCTCCCCTTGAAACAACCAATCCAAAAGTTCCGCAGCCTCTAATTAATTTTCCATTTCCGTTCGGCTGTGATTCAATATTAAATACAGGCATTCCTTCCGGTATTTGACTCAATGGCAAAATTGTTCCTATGGCGGGTTTTTGTTTTTTATCTTGTTTTTCTTTTATAAATATACTGTCTTTTGTACTTATTCCCTCACATGCAAGTACATAATGAGATTTATTATTAAATTTAACAATCAAAAGTGGTGCGCCTCTTGAACGATCAGTCACTATATCCTCAACAATACCTAAACCCTCTTTAAAAGAAGGATATGTTAATTTTGTAAGAAAACTATGACTTCTTGCTCTATATGTCAATGATCCTTTTCCTCTTCTTTGAGGAATTATTGGTGTACCCATACTCTATTAATTACAAAATTATTTTAAAGTTATTGAAAAAAAATCCTTTTTCCTCGGTTTATTAAATTTCATGTTGCTTTGAAAATGAATAAAAAATAAGCATTACAAAAAATAAGCCTACCATAATTGGAATTATAACCATAAACGTTGAAAAATCAAAAAAAAAATAATCTTGTAAAATTTTGTGTGTTAAAAAAAGTAGTGAAATACTTACCAAAACAACAACAACTTCACTATGATCTGTATCGTCCAATAATTGTTTATTTTCTCCTTTCATATATTCTCAACTTGGCTTCTTTTTTATTTTAATTAAATTTCGTGTTGTTTCATAAATGAATAAAATATCAACATGAGAAAAAACAATGCAACCATAATAGGAACAATCATTAAAAATATTGAAAAATCAAAAAGAGAATATTTGGTAGCAACTTTATAACTGGCAACAAATATTATAAATACCACAAGAATTACAATCTGCCAATTTTGATTAGTATCTTCCAACAATTCTTTCGTTTTTTCAGTCTTTTTTTGAATCATATTATATTTCATATACTTAATTTATTTAAAGTTAATGTGTTTTTGTCTTAATTGGGTGATGTTGCACAACATCAATTATATATGCGCCAAAATCCATAGTTCCCTATGGGAAAAAGAAAAACTCCAATTAATTGGGGAAAATACAACAAATAACTTGTAAAAAAAGCCATAAATTTAGCAGAAGCCATAAAATTATTGAAGAATCATAACAAAAAAAAGAACTAAACGTATCGAAAAGAAAAGTCCAATGAAAAGAATAAATTACAGTATTCTTGTTCTAGTATATTTTTGCGTTACTGATTGATATAGTTCTCTGTGAAAAGTCAACAAATAACTCAATCAATCAAATATTCTTCCTTGATTTTTGATATAAATGAAAATACAACAGCAATAATTCCAAGAATTATAAGAGTATTATTGAGTGACCAGTCGACCATCAATCCGACAATGGGATACAGAATCATAAGAGCAAATCTCTCTAGCATGGAGATTGAAGAAATAACTGTTGCTCTTTTAGATGAAGGAATATGCTTGTTCATATAGCTTGCAAAAAGAGGCTGTCTTGAAAGACCAAAACCACCTCCTAATATGATTGCTGTCAAAATTAAAGGAATGTATGATGAAATTCCACCAACAATAAACATTATTCCTGTTAGTAATGAAGTCATAAATATAAGCTTTTTTTTACTTCCCAATATTTTTTCAAAATACACATAATTATTCATCAGTGTTATTTCTACCAATAGCATAATTGAATTGATTATGCCAAAATACATTATGCCAACACCTACCTGCATAAGCATGGGCTGATATAACCATATCATCATAAAAGCAATAGAATGTATAACTATCTTATCAATAGCCAAAATTTTCAATATTTTATGATTATAAAAATATCCTATTCCTTCTTTGAGAACATCGAGATATTTTTTAGACTCTATTTTTTTAGTGGTTATTTTTGGTTCTTTTAGAGTAAGTCCAATAAGAAATGCCGCAAATGCAGGTATGCTCATAAATAACATAGGTGCTTTTAGTCCAAAATATACTGCAATAATGCTTCCTATTGGAGATGCAATCATTATACCTGCAAGACCCATGCTTTCCATTTTGGCAAAAATCTTTTTTGATTTTGATGTTTCATTGGTTTTTTTCAGACTGTCGTAAATCAGGGCTTGGTCTGCCCCTGACATAAGGGCAATTGAGAGTGCAAATAAAAATTCACCGAGAAGAAAAATATAAAAGTCCGGTTTTATTGTGTATATTATAGGCACCAAAATACCTACAAACCCAGCCAAAATAAGAGAATGTTTTCTTCCGAGATAATCTGCAATTGTTCCTGTTGGGACTTCTAAAAAGAACACACAGAACATAAACCATGACTGCAAAATCATTATTTGCGTAAATGTTATGCCTCCCCATTCCATAAAGAATGGTATCATCACTCCACCGAAAAAATGAAGGCTGATAAAAAACTTGAAAAGACATATTTTGGAAATATTCGATTTATAATCTGCATTCATGAAAATATTGTGCAGTCATTATTTATAAAACTTCAAATCCTTCCTCTGTCTTTTTCTGCCTGTATTATTTTCTTTATTGCATAAGCATAAGCAGCTGTCCTAAAATCAACATATGATTCAGATACATAATTATCATACAACTCATCAAATGCATTCTTCATCCTATTATCGAGTTTCTTTAATATTTCTTCTTCAGTCCATCTTGCTCCGTAAAGATTTTGCATCCATTCAAAATAAGATACTGTTACTCCGCCAGCGTTTGCAAGAATATCTGGTAGGACTATTATCTTTTTTTCATAAAGCATTTTATCTGCTTTGCGTGTAATCGGACCATTTGCAAGTTCAAGAATTATCTTTGCATTTATGTTTTGGACATTTTTTTGAGTGATTACATTTTCAAGTGCAGCAGGAACTACAATATCAACATTCAATTCTAAAATATCATTGTTTGTTATATTTTTTGCGCCAGTAAAATTAACTACAGATCCTGTCTCATTTTTATGATTTATCACAGATTTAATATTCAATCCATTTTTATCGTAAATTCCTCCTTTACTATCGCTTACCGCTACAACAATCATATTGTTGCTGTTCATTATTTTTGCAAGATTCATTCCTGCATTCCCAAAGCCCTGAATTGCAGTTTTTGTCTGTAAAGGATTTATCTTGTATTTTGCGAGTGCTTCTCTTAACACGCAAAAACCACCCATTGCGGTAGAGTAAGATCTTGCCTGACTTCCACCAATAGATAGAGGTTTGCCTGTAATCACTGCAGGAACATGCTCTCCTTTTATCTTACCAAACTCGTCCATCATCCAACCCATTATTTTAGGATTCGTGTAAACATCAGGTGCAGGAATATCCTTTGCAGGTCCGATAAATGAATGGATTTGCCTTATATATTCTCTGCTTATTTCTTCCAAATCACGTTGAGTAAACCCTCGAGGGTCTATTGTTATACCTCCTTTTGCTCCACCATAAGGCAAATCAAGTAGTGCATTTTTTAATGTCATCCAGAAAGCAAGTGCTTTTACTTCGGTAATGGATACATGTGGATGGAATCTCAAACCTCCTTTTGTAGGACCAAGAGCATCATTATACTGAACCCTATAGCCACTAATAATCTTTAATCCTCTACTTGTATGGACAGGAAAATTAACCATCAATATTTTTTTTGGGTGCTTCAATATTTCTATATCTTTTTCATCTATATTATATCTCTCAGCTACTTCAGTTATACGCCCCATTGCATCATCATAAGGATTTATTTGATCTATATCTTTGTCCATAATAGAATTATCACCATCTTCATATTATGACATTAAATAGCTTTTTAAATATAAGCTTTCAATTAAGTAATACAAAGTATTACATTATAGAGGATATAGATATTATGACTAAAAAAGAACACATTTCAATAACATTAGATGAAAGACTGATTCATTGGTTGGATAAAAAAGTAAAAGGACATAGTATTAACAGGTCTCATGCAATAGAAAGCTGTCTCTTTAAATCAATGAATGAAGAATGTTTAAGTCAGGCAGTTATTCTTTGTGGTGGTGAAAAAGATGAAGTACCAACAGTAATGACACTGTTTGAAAATAAGCCTCTTTTAGAGCACACTATTGAATACCTCAAAAAAGAAGGAATTGATGATATCATATTAATTGTAAACTATAATTATAACAAAATAATTTCTTATTTTGGCAAGGGAACAAAATATGGTGTCAGTATAAGATATATCATAGAAGATGAACCGCGCGGAACAGCAGGATTTTTGAAATCTGCTAAAGGAATGATAAAAAATACATTCATACTTTTATACGGCGATGTTTTTTTCAAAGTTGATATAGGAGATATGCTGAATGTTCATAGAACCAATAAAGCAACAGTTACAATGGCACTTACAACTACTTCAGAAACAACAGAATATGGTGTTGTAAAACTAAGGGGAGAAAAAATTACAAAATTTATAGAAAAGCCAAGTAAAAAAGAATCGCCAAGTCAATTAATAAATGCAGGTTTTTTTATAATTGATGAGAAATTACTGGAATTACTTTCTTCAAATCATGACAAAATTATGCTCGAGAATATATTCACAAATCTATGCGATGATGGAAAACTAGCAGGTTATGTTTATGATGGAGAATGGATTCATTTTGATAAAGGAGGAAAATAATTATGCATTTTTTGACAATCGACGATTTTGATGTGAATAATAAGACGATTCTTGTAAGAACTGATTTAAATTCACCAATGGATGAAAATAATCAAATCATTGACAATATAAGACTAAAAAGGCATTCGAAAACCATAAAAGAATTATCTGATAAAGGAGCAAAAGTCGTTGTCATGTCTCACCAGGGAAGAGCAGGAGATTCTGATTTGACAAGATTAAATAAGCATGCAGACCTTCTTTCAAAACACATAGGAAAGAATGTAAAATATATAGACGACATATTCGGAACATATGCAAAAGAATCTATAAAGTCACTCAAAAAAGGAGAAATAATATTATTGGAAAATATAAGATTTCATTCTGAAGAAACCCAGATGAAAGAAAATCAGCACAATTCTCATGTGGTAAAGGAATTAAGCCCCTTGATTGATTATTTTGTTAACGATGCATTTGCAGCTGCGCACAGAGCTCAGGTTTCATTAGTGGGATTTTCAGAAGTTTTGCCATGTTTTGCCGGTCGCGTCATGCAGAGAGAATTTGAAATATTATCAAAAGTTTCAAAAAAACCAGACAGACCTTCTCTTCTTGCAGTTGGAGGAAGCAAAATAGATGACACAATGAAAGTAGTGAAACAGTTGTTAAAATCAGAATCATGCGATAAAATAATAACTTCCGGACTTGTCGGACTTGTTTTTTTAGTTGCAGATGGCAAAGATATCGGCGATTCTACTTATGCTACCATTGTTAAGAAAAAAGCAGATTTACAGATACCTCTGGCAAAAAGACTGCTTGAAGAATATAAAGACAAAATAGAATTGCCTGTAGATCTTGCAATTTGTGTAAATGGCAATCGGGTAGAAATACCTGTAGAAAAACTACCGACAGATTTTCCGATATTCGATATTGGAGAGAAAACAATTGAAAAATATGCACCCTTCATTAAAAAAGCAGCAACAATTATAGGAAACGGACCTGCAGGTATGTTTGAAAAAGAAGGATTTGATAAAGGAACAAAGGAATTATTAAAGGAGATTAATAAATCCAATGCTTATACTGTATTGGGTGGAGGACATCTTGCTTTAGCTGCAGAACAAATGGGTTTTCTTGAAAAAGTAGCCCATGTCTCTACAGGCGGTGGCGCATATATATTATACATGGCGGGAGAAGAACTTCCTGCAGTTAATGCACTGGTAAATTCAGCGCAAAACCAGACTCCATTAATAATGAGATTAGAAGAAGTCAAAAATGGCGATTAGTATTAATAATATTTGAACAATAAAATAGAGGAAGATAAGATGATATCAGTAGGAATAAACGGATACGGTACTATAGGGAAAAGAGTAGCAGATGCAGTAGCCAGACAACCAGATATGAAGGTTGCCGGAGTGGTTAAAACAAGACCTACAAATGAGGCAAGGCATGCAATAGCAAATAAGTATAAATTATATGCAAATAATCTGGAGAATATGAAAAATTTCACAGATGCAGGCATGGAAATTTCAGGCACATTGGAAGATTTAATAGAAGAATCAGATATTATTATTGATTGTACGCCGGGAAAAGTAGGTCCGGCAAACAAAGAACTTTATATTTCAAAAAAAATAAAAGCAATATTTCAGGGTGGTGAAAAAGCACCAATAGCAGAAGTATCTTTTAATGCTCAGAGCAATTATCGCAATTGTATTGGGAAAGATTATGTGCGGGTTGTTTCCTGTAATACAACAGGGCTTTGCAGAACCTTGGGCATAATAGAAAAAACAATCGGAATAAAAAAAGCAAGAGTGACCTTAATTAGAAGAGGACCAGATCCAGGCAATTCATCCAAAGGACCTGTAAATGCAATCGTGCCCAATCCAGTGACAGTTCCAAGCCATCATGGTCCAGATGTAAATACAATATTTCCAAATATGGATATTATGACTTCTGCTGTAATTGTTCCGACAACCCTGATGCATCTTCACACAATTGTTATTGAATTAAAGAATCCTACAACAACAGAAGAAATAAAAGAATTATTCAAAAAAACACCGCGAATAATATTGGTCAAGGCATCTGAAGGTATCACTTCAACCGCAGAAATTATGGAACATGCAAGAGATTTGGGCAAAAAAAGAGGAGACTTAAATGAGATTGCCGTATGGGATGAAAGCATAAATGTAATTGGAAATGAATTATTCTACACACAGGCAATCCACCAGGAATCAGATGTTGTCCCAGAAAATATAGATTGCATCAGAGCAATGTTGAGTATAACAGAAAATCCAGATGAAAGCATAGAAATGACAGATAGGGCAATGGATTAATGATGTGTTTCTTATGAACCGCCAAGCTATAGAACTAAATGATTTACTGGAGAAATCCAATAAATATATTTTAGACATGCTATCGTCAAAAGGTAAATCTATATTTTTTCCAAAGCAGGGAATTCTTGCACAGTCAAAAGAAGCGCAGGGCAAAAAAATAAATGCAACAATCGGGATTGCAGTTGAAGATGACAACAGCCCGATGCGATTAAAATCAATTGAAAAAAATGTTTCTCTTACACCAGAGAATATATTTCCTTATGCTTCTAGTTTTGGAAGAAATGATTTGAGAAAAAAATGGAAAGAAATGATTTTCAAAAAAAATCCATCCCTTGCTGTTCCGCTGATTTCAAATCCTGTTGTAACAAACGGACTGACACATGCATTAAGTATTACAGGGTATTTGTTCGTAGATGATGGCGACCAAGTAATCATGCCTGATTTATTCTGGGGCAATTATAAATTAATTTATGAAAATGCTTACAGCGGAAAGATAACTACATTTCCCTGTTTCCAAAACAACCAGTTTAATGTCGCAGGAATGGAAGAAAAATTAAATTCAGATGGCTCCAAAAAAATTCTTGTTTTGAATTTCCCAAACAACCCATCTGGCTTTACGCCATCTAACGAAGAGGTCGAAAATATTGTAAGGACAATCAAAAAATCAGCAGATTTGGGGAAAAATATTATTGTAATAATAGATGATGCATATTTTGGTCTTGTCTATGAAAAAGGAATATATGCAGAATCCCTCTTTTCAAAATTATGCGATATCGGGGAAAATGTTCTGGCAGTTAAAATTGACGGGGCTACAAAGGAAGACTATGTCTGGGGACTCAGAGTTGGCTTTATAACATATGGATGCAAAGATATGACTCTGGAAATATGCAATATTCTTGAATCAAAAACAGGCGGTGCTGTGAGAGGAAATGTTTCAAATGCATGTAACCTGTCGCAATCATTGATAGTTGAAGCGATGAATTCAGAATCTTATTTAATTGAAAAAAAAGAGAAATATGAAATTTTAAAGGCACGATATAATTTGGTTGTAAATATTCTTGAAGAGCATACAGAGTACAGGCAATATTTTGAGGCATTGCCCTTTAATTCCGGATACTTTATGTGCGTGAAATTAAAAAATAATTTAGATGCAAACAATGTCAGAAAAATCCTACTTGATGAATACAGCACCGGACTGATTTCAATAGGCGATTTGCTGAGGATTTCTTATTCTTCTGTAAAAAAAGAATTATTGCCTGAATTGTTCGATAATATTTATACTGTGTGTAAAAGAAAAGTCGAAGAGGAAATCAATACAACGAAAATATAAGAATAAAGACATTATGCTTAATCAGTTTCTTCGAAACATATTTTTTATTCTATAAGTGAAGCCATGATATGCCTGTGACATTCTTGATTTGGCTCCTTCGTAAAATGTTCTGATTCTGCTTTTTTTCTGGGTTCCTGAATTCGTACCTTCAGGATTATTCTGGTTCTCTCCAGCTCCCGTCATGTAAGTATTTTCTGATTGCTCTCTTGTATTAACACCACTATTATCTGTCGTTTCATACACTCTCTCCCTACTTTGTGTATCAGAAATCGAATTGTATTGAAAATCTGAATCGCCTTGGGCATAAATAATTCCACTGCATAATATTACAAATACAGACATTATGCAAATAATTGTTTTTATATTCATATAAAACACTTCTTTGATGTACAGAGATTTCATGTTTTTATATTTTCGTTTTTTGTTGCCGAATTTGTTATTATTTCAATTCATCCCACAAACCATCGAAAATAGCTCTCTGCAGGTTTGCTATGTCCTCATTGTCTACAATTACTCCAACGGGCTCATTTTTAGAAATTACTAAAAAAGCAATTTTACTGCCATAAATATAGCATTCTACATTTTTATTATTCATCAGAGGATGAATTTTTGTTTTTCTAAATTCTTCTTCGTCTAATTTTTGTATCTTTTTAGTCTGCAAAGAATCCTCTCCTAGATTTTTACAAAATATATTGTTTTCTTTTCTATCTCTTATAAATTTTTGTGTAAAATGAGGCATTATTTCATAGTAGTTTGAATTATTTGCAAATACTCTTAATTCTTTTTTTTGTCCTATTATATCAGCAAAAATAGATTTTATACTGCCCACTCCTTCATAAAAAAAAACATCCGGCTTCTGCTCAACAGAATTTTTCATAACATTCAGTATGGGCAATACATGTTCTAATTGAGTTTTTTTATTTTCAAGCAAAGTTAAAAATACTTTCGGATCTGCTGCTTCATAATATCTTGTGCTTTTTTTTATAATCAGGCTAACGAGACTTTTTTCTATAAGTGAATTGAGCAAATCATAACAAGTGCTTTTACGCATTTTAGACTCTTTTGAAATAGACACCACAGTAGAAGAACCGATTTTGAGACAAATTATGTATAATCTTGCTTCTTTGTCACTCAGTCCATATCCTTTGAGTGCTCCTTCAATTTTAAACATATCCATATCAATATTAGTCTTTATTCTTTAAATGTTAGTCGGTTTTAGACGAATCAACTATATTAACAATAAAAGACATATATTCTTTAGGGGGAATGATTATGTTAGAATTAACAAATAAAACAGTCGATGAAACTATAAGAAAAATATACGATATATCCTTAAAATCAGCTCAAGCTAAAGAAAAAAAAATATACATATACGAAAAGAGTAATCTTTCTAAAATGATTGGAATAAAAAAAGCCGAAGAATTAAGAAAAAGGTTCTTAAAAAATAATATTAAAGTTCAACAGATAACAAATATCGCAACACTCCCTAAATTTTCAAAAAATGATGAATTCCTGAATAATTGCATGATTTTCAGATACATACCTAAAGAAACTTTTACAATATACAATGATATACTTATCTTTGATAATACCGTTGCTTTTTATGATGTAGAGGAAAACATACAATTAACCATAATAGAAAATAAAAATTTCGCTACAAATCAAAAACAACTTTTTCTAAATCTTTGGGAACAAGGACAATTACCTAAATTAAGATTTGAATATAAACCAAATCATTCTTTTTACAATTCTATTGATTTTCATATTCAAAAAAAACAGATTATTGTTTGGCCTGATGCTGACGCTAAAGATTCATATAAATATTTTTCAGAAAAAGAACTATTGAGCTATATAAAAAATATAATTTTATCTGACAAATATTATAATAACGCTTCATATATTATTGCATTTATATGGTCTCTTAATGGAGAAAAAATGGTTGATATGTGGAAGTTTAATGACAACCATATAGATGATAGATCTGGTCCTTTAGGTAATGTAAAAGTATATAGAGAGAGAAAAGCATGTAATGAGTTAGGTCTTGCAAGCGGAAATACTTTACTCGTTTTGGGTTATGAAGAAAAACTTAGAAGACAGTCAAAAAATTTGAAGAGTTACCTAAACGGTCCGATTCCCAAGTTACCTATGGAAATTATGAATGGAAAAGATTTTTTTAAAAATAATAAATGAAACTCCTATCAAAGCATAGCTCTGGGGTATTAATCTAAACAAAAAAATTCATTCCGCCACAAATAGCAGGAGATTGAATCATTCAAGGAATATATTTAAAAAAATAATAAAAAATTTGCTACAAATCAAAAACAACTTTTTCTAAATCTTTGGGAACAATGTCGAGCACCTAACTTGTGGTCAGAATACAAATCCTAATATACTTTTTAGAAAAAGATCCTGTAATCTACAAGTAAAAAGTCTACTGTATTCTTAATTAATTCAGAGAATTTTACTTGAATATTCGTCGGTTTTCGACGAATCCACTATATTAGTAATAAATGACATATAGTTATAGGGTGATAAAATGAATAATATAAAATTAAAAGGAAAAGTTGCATTAATTACAGGTTCAAGTAGAGGCATAGGAAAATCAACAGCTTTATTATTTGCAAAAGAAGGTGCAAAAATTGTTGTCAATTATCTTGATTCTGAAAAAGAGGCATTTGCTGTTGTTGAGAAAATAAAAAAAATCGGTTCAGAAGCAATTGCAATAAAATGCGATGTATCAAAAGAAGATAAAGTCAAAGAAATGATTAATCAAACAATAGATAAATTTGGCAAAATTGATATTCTTGTAAATAACGCAGGCATAGTTTTTGATGTTCCGTTTTTTGAAAAGACCGTTAAACAATTCAAAAGAACGCTGGATGTAAATTTACTTGGAACATTTCTTTGCAGTAAATATGCTTCTGAACAAATGCTGAAAAATAATGATGGAAAAATAATAAATGTTTCTTCAACAAATGGAATAAATAGTTTTACTCCGGATTCAATGGATTATGATGCTTCAAAAGCTGGAATTAACATTCTCACAAGAGATTTAGCAAAGGAACTTGCTCCAAAAATTCAAGTCAATTCTATTGCTCCAGGATATGTGGATACAGATATGAATAAAGATTTGCCACTGGATTTTATTGAAGAAGAAACAAAAAAGATTTATTCAAAACGATTTGCCAAACCTGAAGAGATTGCAAAATCTATTTTGTTTTTAGCTTCTGATGATGCGAGTTATATTACAGGAAGTATTCTAAAAGCTGATGGCGGATATAGTTAATACTTTCCTGTGTGGGTCTTTGTAGTTATACTCAAGAGAATGCAATTCTTTCGTCATTATCTTTACATGTGCAGTGTTGGAGTTAATAAACATCCATATATTTATCCAACTCCCACTGGCTTACCTGCCTTCTGTATTCATCGCATTCTTTTGTTTTTGCTTCAATCAAATTCGTGTAAGTGTGTTTTCCCAATACTTGCTGCATAAATTTATCTTTTTTCAATTCTTTTACTGCCTCATCCAGTGAATAAGGAAGTGTATCAATATTTTGTTCTGTTAGTTTTGCATCATCAAAATCATAGATATTTTCTTCAACGGGCTTTGGCGCAGCAAGGTTTCTCTTGATGCCTTCCAGACCAGCCGCAAGCATTACTGCAAAGGTCAGATATATATTACTGCTTGGATCCGGGCATCTGAGTTCAGCTCTTGTAGAATTATGCTTTCCTTTAGCATACCTCGGGATTCTAATAAGCGCAGACCTGTTTATTCTTCCCCAGCAGATGTAGACTGGAGCCTCATATCCCGGAACCAACCTTTTATATGAATTTATCGTAGGTGAGAGTATTGCAGACATTGCCTTGATATGAGCCAACTGTCCTGCGATAAAACTATATGCTATTTTAGACAAATGGTATTTATCTGATTCATCATAAAATGCATTTTTGCCTGTTTTTATATCAAAAAGGCTCTGATGGACATGCATTCCTGAACCATTGATACCTGCAATTGGTTTTGGCATAAATGTTGCATATAGGTCATTTAGTTGCGCAATTGCCTTTAACACAAATTTGAAAGTTATTGCATTGTCTGCTGTCTTTAATGCATCACTGTATTTGAATGAAATCTCATGTTGTCCAAGCGCAACCTCATGATGAGCTGTTTCAATATCTATCCCGAATTTTCCGAGTGCAACACTCATGTCTCTTCTAATATTATATGCCTGATCTGTTGTCAGATCAAAATACCCTCCTTTGTCATGAGGCAATGCCATGATGCCGTTTTCTTTCTTGAATAAAAAAAACTCCAACTCCGGTCCTGTGTTGTAGACAAAACCCATTTCTTTCGCCTCTGCAATTACTTTTTTAAGGATGCACCTTGGATCTCCTTCAAAGAGTGTTCCGTCAGGAGTATAAATGTTGCAGATGAATCTGGCAGTATTCCCATCATCAGAATTCAGCCACGGGATAACAGAATATGTATCTAAATCAGGCACAAGATACATGTCACTTTCGCATATCCTTGTAAACCCTTGAATTGAAGAGCCATCAAACCATGTCCCATTCTCTATTGAATTTGGCAGATGTTCCACAGGTATAGTCAGGCTTTTGGCAATACCTAAAATATCACTGAATTGCAACTGAATGAATTTTACACTGTCTTTTTTTATTTGTTCTATTATTTTTTCTGTATTCATTAAAACCACTAATTTCTTTCTTAATATAATATACATTTAAACTATTATTATATTTTTCATTGATTTAGTTAATATATGAAAATAAAACATAGAAATATTTATATAAATGAAAAGATAATATCTATTAATCATTAAAAAAGTTAATATTTGATAAGTATGGAACTAGACAAAATAGACCGCAAAATAGTAAATATTCTTATTGGAAATTCGAGACTCTCCTGCCGACAAATAGCAAAAAAAACAGGGCTTTCAGCAGTTACTATCCTAAAAAGAATGAAAAAACTCGAAGAAGAAAAAATAATTAAAAAATACTCTCTTTTAGTAGATTATTCAAAAATAGGCTATGATATTGAAGTAATCATAAAACTCAGGATTTCAAAGGGGAATTTATTTAAAGTAGAAAAAAAGATTGCCAAAGAACCAAATGTATTGGCAATATATGATGTTACAGGGGCATTTGATTCTATCATTATCGCCAAGTTCAAAAACACAAAAGCAATGGATTATTTTTTGAAGAAAATACAGACCTATGATTTTATTGAAAGAACAGAAACAGTTCTTGTGTTAAATGCAATAAAAGAAGAAAATATATTGGTAAAATAACTAAAAAAAAGAAAAAAGTTTATTTTTTTTCCTTAAGATTTTTTTTCTTTTCTACAACTTTTGTTTCTTTTTTGGGTGCGGGCTTTTCTTTTTTAGCAGTTTTTTTATCTTCAGTCACAACTGGCTTTTTGGTTTTTGGCTTTTCTTCTACAGGTTTTTCTTTTTTTTCAACAGATTTATCTTTATCTTTTTTTTCAGCTGGTTTTTTTTCTTTAGCCTTTTTCTCTTCAGTTTTTTTTTTCTTTTCTTTTTTGGCTTTTTCTGCAATTTCCTTTAGTTTTTTCTTACCTAATTTTTTAACCCGTGTCGGTATATTTTCAATCTTAATTTTGAGTTCTTCTGCCTTTTTGGCGATTTCGTATTTCTTTTTGAGTCCAACGCATCCTGCAATAACAGCACTCTCTGTTTTATTTAATTTTTCTAAATCAGAAATATTATGAACAAGAATTTCAGTCATTCCATCTTTATTTGTGTATTTTTCTGCACTTTTTCTTCCATAACCAATCCTTACACGAGGACCTTTGTTAAACTTTCCTAATCTTAATTTATTGTGTCTGCCTCTTGGCTTTCTCCAAACATCTTTCAATCCTTTTTTTCTTCCAAAATCTGTTCTCTTAAATAGTGGCTTCTTTCTTGGGACAGTTTCTTCTTTTTCGGATAATTTTTTTAAATCGCTCATCTAATCACTTTATGGTTTTTTAATAATGTAAATACCATCCTGAAATACACGACGGTCTTTTTTTTTCGCTACGCACAATCTTTCTATTTTTGCGGCATATAATCCTGCATGCTCTTTATTTATGCCTTTTACAATAACATAATCGCTGTTATCTTCTTTTACCATGTTTAATTCAATATCTGGAGGAATTTGAACTTCTCTCACTCCTTTTCCGCCCAGATAATTTTTAACAACTATTCTATCGCTTTCCAAAGTTATTTTCATAGGAAAATGCGAAAAAACAATTTTCAATTTATATTCATACGGTTTATTAACTCCTACAATCATGTTTTTTATTCTTGCACACCATGAACCAACTATTGCTTTCTGCTTTTTTTTATCTTTTGTAGAACTTACAATAATCTCTTTGTCCTTCAATAATATATTTAATGCTGGATAAGAAAAAGATCTTCTAATTTCGCCGAGTTTACCTTTAATAATTATATCACAATCTTCTGCTTTTGCCTCAACATCTTCTGGTAGCAGTATTTTTTTTTCTAT
>DAOVUW010000027.1 GCA_030632385.1 Candidatus Nanohalarchaeota archaeon | reverse complement strand
TCTGAAAGCCCATCTTAGCTTTCTTTCTTTCAGTTTAACCATGTTAAGAAAGAGCAGGATGTCTTTTCTTGTGTTTAGATTTGCCTCAATATAAGGCAAATATCTAAAAAAATAGGGGTGCAATAATTTCGGGATACTACAAAAAAAATAATTAGAATATATAAATTCTTCTTTAATATTAATAAATATGAAAATAAAATATAATTCAGATCTTAATAGATATGCTAATTCAAAGATTTTGCCGCTTGATTCAAAAAGCAAAAAAAAAAAAGCACAGGCGTATTTACTGGGTGGATTTATGCTTGTTATTGTATTGAGCCTTTTTATCGTCTCTCAAACCCATAAAAATATTTCAACAGAGAAAACATACATAATGGAAAATATTGCCGGTGAATTTAAAACAGCAATAAATGCTTTTTTTATCCAAAACAACAGTATTGAATATATTGATTCTGGATTAAATAATCATTCTTTGCTTGCAGAAAATTTCGCTAAATCAAAAGCTTATGAATTTCAGGCGTATTACTTGGTAATGCTACCGGACAATAACGTAGTATTTGGAAATTATTTTGACCAAAATATAGACAATGTAACTATTTTTATTAATGACGAAAGTCTGTCAGACTCTATATCTTCTAAAAGTAGTAGAATATTTTACTTTAATGTTTCAAATTCAAATACAATAGACCTCAATTACAGTTTTAGTGTAAATTCAAAAAACTTTGAGAAAAACACAACAATTCAAAATGCTCTTTTTTATGTGCATTGGGCAAAATTAACAAAAGAAGAAAATGTATTCATCAAAGAAATTTCAGGATAACCTTATTTACTCATTTTTGTTAAGCATAACATTAAAAAAAGAATATACAAATAGTTATATGGATAATTTTGAATATTTGGAAATTCTTATTGAATTGGCACAAATAACTATTCATGAAAGACAAATTGTAGTTTCGACAGAATTTTTATCTTCTAAATTAAATGTTTCACAACAGACAATTTCAAGAAAATTAAAAGATATGGAATCTTTTGGACTAATAGAAAAGAATGTCGTACTAAACGGGCAGAAAATAACAATCTTATCGAAAGGAAATGATATCTTAAACCAAACATATCAAATCCTCAAAACAATCAACCAGAAAGTATCTTATGGTATTTCTTTTGGAGGTCATCTGATAGATGGTTCTGGAGAAGGCAGGCATTATATGAGTCTTGAAGGATATTTAAAACAATTCGAAAAAAATCTGAATTACATGCCTTATCCGGGAACTCTAAATTTAAAATTAAGATCCATAGACGATATCAAAGAAAGAAGCAAACTTGAGACACTGGAGCGATTTTTAATCAATGGATTTAAATCAAAAGACAGAGAGTACGGAGATATTTTTTGCTACAGATGCAAAATTGATGACAAATACGAAGGCGCCATTATTGTTCCAAAAAGAACCCACCATGAATTTGATGTAATTGAATTAATAGCTCCTGTTTGTTTGAGAAATGCACTCTCTTTGAAAAATAACGATTATGTAGAAATAGATGTGATAATATGAAAGAAATGATTCAAACAAGGAATAACAAAACAGGAAAAAATATGTATGCTCTGACTGCAGCAAGCATGTTAATTGCAATTTCAGTTGTTTTCCAGATTGCGCACATTGGAATACAAACACAATGGGGTATCTGGATTGATTTAGTTGCAATCCCGTGGATTTTAGCATATTTTTTATTTGGCTTTAGAATTGGAGGATTAACTGCTTTGATAAGTTCAGGAATTATCGCAATAATTGCTCCATCAGGAATGATTGGTGCTTTAATGAAACTTGCGGCAACTTTGCCGATGATTATTGTGCCGGCGGCAATATTGTATATTTTAAAACTAAAGCTGGGTGATTTTGAAAAACCAAAAATATTTTTAATTGCCTTGATTTCTGCCATAATTGTCAGAGGTGCTTTTATGCTTCCCTTTAATTATTATTTTGCCATTCCTGTATATTTTGGAATGCCGACAGCAGAAGCAATGGCTTTTTTACCTCCAATAATATTATTCGGACTGAACGCAATTCAGGGTGCAATTGATTTTTGCATTGCATGGGTTTTGGTGTTTAAATACAAATTAAAGAGATTCCAATGAATGCAATCCAAATAAATAATCTTAGCTTTTTTTATGAAAATGAAAATAAAACATGTGTTTTAAACAACATAAATCTATCAATAAAAAAAAGAGATTTTGCGGGCATTATTGGTGCTACAGGCTCTGGAAAAACCACATTCGCACTCTGCTTAAATGGTCTTATCCCTAATTCTATAAACGGAATTTTTAGCGGAACAGTAAAAATAAAAGGAATCAGCACAAAAAAAGCAAGAATTGCAGAACTTTCTAAAACTATCGGTCTTGTTTTTCAGGATCCGGATTCCCAACTTTTTGCTTTAACTGTCTTTGATGAAGTCCTTTTTGGACCGGAAAATCTTGGTCTAGATAAAAATGAAATTGAAAAAAGAGCAAACAATGCACTAAAAATGACAGGCATTTATGATTTAAAAAACAGGGAAACTCATTCTCTTTCAGATGGTCAAAAACAAAAAGTATGCATTGCCAGCATTCTTGCAATGGATCCAGAAATTTTAGTCCTCGACGAGCCAACAGCAAAACTGGATTATAAAAGCACAAAAGAAATTTATGAAATCCTAAGAGCATTGAACAAAAAAGGAAAAACAATTATTTTAATAGAACATAAAGTTGAATGGCTCTACAATTATGCAAACAGAATTATAGTTATGAATAATTCTAATTTTGAGCTTGACGGCAAACCCAATGAAATCTTCAAAAAATCCAGTTATTTAAAAAGTATTGGATTAGAAGTACCTCAGTCAATGAAGCTAAAAGAAAAAATAAAAAAACTCGAAAGAAAAATAAGCCAAATGACAAAAGGTGATTTGCTTGATTGAATATACAAAAGGCAATTCTCTTTTTCATAAACTAAATCCCATAACAAAACTTTTTTGGCTGATCTCAACATCCATTCTTTGCATTGTTTCAACTAATTTTTATTATCTACTCACAATACTTGGCTGGGTTGTTTTAACAATAGTTGCACTTAAATTGCCATTAATAAGAATTTTAAGTTTCGTAAAGGTTTTTATGTTTCTGGCAATTATTGTAATAATTTTGCAGGGTTTCTTATATCCGGGCAAACTAATTATATTTAATATATTAGGAATGACATTTACAACAGAAGGCTTTTTTTTTGGTATTGCAATTGCTTTTCGATTGCTTTGTCTTGGACTTGCAGTTCCTGTATTTGTAATGACTACAAAGCCAAAAGACTTGATAGAATCACTGGGCAACCACGTATCGGGAGAAATTGCATTTATGATAACAACAGCTTTTAGATTCATACCACTTTTTCAGCTGGAACTCCAAACAATAATAAATGCTCAACAATCCCGCGCCCTGAAAAAAAGAAATATAAAATGGTATTTTGCAATTACAATACCTTTGCTGGTCAAATCACTGACACGAGCAAAGTACATGGCTTTTAGCATTGAATCAAGAGGATTTAGTCCTGAACTCAAAAAAAACAGGTATTTTAGCAGGAAATTAAACAAAATGGATTGGATTGTGGTAATTCTCGTAATTGTTTTTGCTTCATTGGCTTTGTTAATAAACACTCTTGTTTGCTAAAAAAATCAAACAAAACCTTATGTCTCGTTCCAAAGATAATCTATAAATCATCCAACGGACTTTTCACATTCTTTATCAATTGATTGGAAATATGCAGGTAAATCTGTGTTGTTTTAATATCTGAATGACCGAGAAGTTTTTGTATAATCTTCAAATCTATTCCTGATTCAAGAAGATGGGTCGCAAAGCTGTGCCTTAATGTATGAGGAGAAATAATTTTTTTAATTCCTGCCTTTTTCGAGGAATTTTTGATTATTTTTTGTATTGTTGCAGTTGACAATTTACCTCCTCTCTGAGACAGGAACAATACATCTTTTTCTCCAAATTTAGAATAGTTTTCCAACTCTTCTTTTATTGAATCAGGTATTTTTACAAACCGGTCTTTTCTTCCCTTTGCAAGCCTTATGTGGATGAGCCTTTCATCAAAATTTAAATCAGATTTTTTCAGATTTATAGCTTCGCTTACTCTTAATCCACACCCATACAATAATTGAATTATTAATTTATGCTTGATATTGTCTATGGCTCCTATCAATCTTCCAACTTCCTCAATAGTCAAAACTTCAGGAATCTTATTATTTCTTTTGGGACGAGGCAAATCAATCTTTCTTCCTATTATTTTTTCGAAAAAAAAGGAAATAACGCTGATGCTATGAGCTACTGTAGATGGATCATGATTTTCAAGATTTTTCAAAATATAAGATTTAACTGTTTCTTCATTTAATTCTTTTCCTTCCGAGTACTTCAAAAATTGATTAACAACAAAAATATAAGATTTTATTGTCTTTTTAGAAAAATTACGAAGTTTGAGCTCTTTTTCCAATTCAAGAATATAATTTTCCATATTGTATCTATGTCTTAATAGTTATAAAAGTTAGTATAATCTCCCCCCTTGGGACGGTATCATTACTTAAGTCATGATACCATTATGTTATGCGAAATTTGCGAATCTAATGGGCATTTTGAGCGATTCGCAAACTTCTTCGTCGCTATCACTCCTCGACCACGTTGCACTCTCGCCTTCGGCTCGGGTCGCATAACAGGACAATAAACGGTTCACTGCGTTGCACTTGCTCTCCCAAATTTTGCTTCGCAAAACTTCGCTTATTGCCATATGTTATACGCAATAAAATTTCCATTTCCTTAAATAAAAAGGGGGGAGTTCGTCCCTTCGGGACAGATTGTCTCGGCTTCGCCTCGTAGAAAAACTTCTCTTAACCGACAAAACAAAAAAGGAAATGCTTCGCACTTCCTATAACCATGATTAACAGGTTCGCTATCGCTCTCCCAAATTTTTCTATTTTATAAGGGGGGTTCCTATGTCCTGAGCATATATGTTTTTCTAAAGAAAAAGAGATTTATTTAAATATGCAAATTATATATTTGCTATATGAGTAACAAAATCAAAGAATCAATTCCTATAGATGATATAGAAATCAAACCAATACACTATAAACATAAAACTCTTCTGAACCAATTTAAAACAAATAATAAGGAGTTAAAAGATTTTCTGACAGAAGACGCGTTAAATAATCAAGAAATGTGTATTTCAAAAACATATCTTTGGTTTTATAAGCCAACCGGTGATTTAATTTCTTATGTTACTCTCATGGCAGATGCCATTAGAATACAAGGGACGCATTTACAGTCTTATTTTAGAGAACAGGGAATCCCTTATAAATCACTTCCTGCCCTGAAAATAGGCAGACTTTGTGTGGATGAACAATTTGAAAGGAAAAGCATTGGGACGCAAACAACTTTATTTACAATGACCAAAGCTTTTGAATTGAACAAAATAGCATCATGCAGGTTTATTATTGTTGATGCAAAAAGAGAGGCAGTTAATTTCTACAAAAAGAAAGGATTTAGCATATTAAGATACAGAGATAAAGGAACAATACCTATGTATTATGATATGGTTGCAATATACAAATATTTTGAAGAAAGAAAAGAAAATTTATTTTAACGACTGTGCAAACTGCTTTATGGACTCAGCCAGTTTGATTTCTTTTCTTGTTATTCTGGCTTTTTGTTTTTCAAACATAGTTTTCAAGAACATGTTCGCATCTTCGCCTCTCAATACTGGTGTTGCTCTTATTGGTTTTGCCATATTATCACTTATTAAATAATAGCAGTCATATTTATATAATTGTTGTTTGGATGATTGTTTTTTGTCTTCTAAAAATACTAAAGCCTTTTCAGAATCCCTGTTATTTATTCAAATCCTTTTTTGAAATTCTTTGCTTCCCACCACTGGTTTTGCCTGCCGACACGCCTGAATTTTACTCTGCCCTCGATTTGTAGATTTTTTAGATGAATCTGTGCAGTATTCCATGTAATGCCGACTGCTTTTGCAATATCTTCTGTAGTTGCAGGCCATTCGAGAGTTTTCATGTGTTTTAGTATTTTTTCTTCAATTTCTTTTGCTGTCATACGGGTACCTCTTTATGATGCATCATAGGATTAAACTTTATATAATTAATTGACAAATAAAATAATGAAATCAAAATATTTTTCAATAATGGCTATTTTCTTGGTTGCTGTTGTTTTAGCGAGCGGATGTACGAATAATGGAGAAGAAACAGGAGTTGATTCAAACAATCCATCAGATGTGGAGATCAATTCTAAAAACGAAGGACTTATTGAAAAAATAACAGATTCTTTTTCTTCAGATGCTACAAAAATAAAAAAGGAAATTTTAAGTTTAAATGATGAAGAAAATCAAACATTTCTTACAAATATAGATATCTCTAAAAAAGAAAATACTTTACAAATGGAAGTTTCTGTAATTGATGATTCAATATCCAAATTTGCCCTCAATTTATATGCGATAATGTTTAGCATTAAAAGTTATGAAATTACTCAAAATTTTGAGGAATTAAAAATAATTTATTTGAATGATAAGAAGAAACAATTAGGAATAATAACAATACCTAAAAAAGCCATTAAGGATTTGGCAGATTACGCAAAAGAAAACAATGATAAAGATTATTTAAATAGTCCTTATATTGAACCATTTTGGGAAATCTCTACTGTTATGTATGATGAATCAGTTCCTGAATTGATTCCTTTGTCACTATCTAAAGACATATTTGGTAGTTTTGGTTCAAAATCAGATACTGATGAAATCTCCGAAGCACTTGGAAAGACAGTAACGCACTTGTCTATTCAATGTTATTATTCTTATAATTGGGATGCTGATGCAGAAGATGATGGAATTAACTATTTTGTCAAACCATTATCGGAAGATAATACTGTTGTCCCCATAGAAGGTACTTTTGAAACAACAGTTTATGAACAAATTCTTGTAGGCGATATTTGGAGTGCTGATTATGAGGAAGGGAAATTATTGTACAAGGAAACAGGTTTATTGGAAGGAAATGAAAGATTAAAAAAATTTGATGAATGGAAGGGTTATGAAGTTAAATTAGAATGGGATAGTGTTGAATCTTATATGGCTTCAAGTAGCGATTATGGAAGCATGCATGTAACATTTACTGATAAAGATGGCAATTCATTTTCTGCAAAATATGATGCGTGTAAATTAAGAGAATCATAATATGAAAAAAGAAATGTCAAAAGAAGACATGGATAAATTAGAATCAAGCGATTTTTTAACAAAAATCAATTGGGCAATTGAACAAGCAAAAGAAATGGTTTCAAGTACTCTGAAAACAGAAGTAGTTCAGGAGGATATGATTGCCTATGTTGAAGGATTTCTCTATAAAACCATTATAAACAGCTATAAAACCAATTTTATAAGTGGAGATGTAGAAAAATTAGAACTCAACAAGAATGATAAAAAAATTATTAAAAAAGAGTTTGAAGAACTCTTTAAAAAATGTGAGGGAGATAATGACGATATTATTAATTCTAAAACTTATCAAACATTTAGAGGAAAATTAAAGGATATTAGCAAATCGGGCTATAAATTGTTGTTAGAATTAGAAAAACATTTAGATATTGTTTCTTGTGAAAAAAATATTGCTAAATTTAAAGAAGAAATAAAAACATTAGGAAAAGAATTGAAGATAGAAGAAGGAGAAGATAATTCAGAATATGGTATCTCTTTTGGGTTTGAAGATGATGATGAAGACCAAGAAGAAAGAGAGCAAGAGATTAGTCCAGAAGAATTAAAAATAATCAATTTAAAAAAACTGACTAATTTTAACAACTTCTCTATAGATATAGATGGCGACTACATTACATTAGAAGACGAAAAAGGTTATTTTTATGGTCAATATTCCTTCTCAAAAAATAAGAAATATATTGTAGCTTATGCGGATGCACAAGGAGGATTAGATAAAAAAAATAAGGAAATAGAAATTTGCGGACAAGTTTATTTGATAAAAGATAACAATAAGATATTATGGCACAAGAATATAGATCGACCACAAATTGCTTTTATTACCAACAATAAAATAGTTATAGTTATAGATTATGTTTCTTTTTCCAAATGCGTAGGAAAAATACATTTTTTTGATGAAAAAGGGAAAAAGTTATTAGAATATAAATTTAATGGCAACATCGATAAACAAGTATTGTCAAAAAATGAAAAAGAATTAATTATTACAACTTGTTTTCCTGAAGATATGACATATATATTTGATATAATAAATAAAAAATTAATTAAAAAGATAAAGAATGTTTCTTAATATTATGATAACTAAACAACAAACAGCACAAAAAATAATTGACTTTGGAAAGACAAAAGAAGTTCTAGACACAGAAAACGGTTTTGTAGGACAAAATGAAGACATAAACCGATTTTTAAAGGACACGCCATTTGCCTATATTTTGGGCGTTCTTTATGATCAGTGGATTCCAGCAGAAAGAGCATGGTCAATTCCTTATTATATTTATCGGGAATTAGGACACTTGAATGTAAAAAAAATTGCAAAAATGAAGAGTTCTGAAATTCTTGAAATATTTGAAAGAACAACAAAACCAATACATCCTTTAAAAATGGCAAGACAGACTATCAATGCCGCAAAGTTAATCGTAAAAAAATATAATGGAAATGCTGAAATTTGGAGTGATTTGCCAAGATGTAAGGATTTAGAATACAGATTTAAGGAATTTGATGGATTTGGACAGAAAAAGGCATCTATGGCAGTAAATATCCTTATGAGAAAATGGAACATTGATCTCATAGACAAATCAGGAATTGATGTGTCCTATGATGTTCATATAGGAAAAGTATTTTACAGAACCGGCATAATAGAGCGTAATGAAAAAGAAGAAGCGATTTTTACAGCAAGACAATTAAATCCAAAATATCCGGGAATTTTTGACAAGCCCTGTTGGATTATCGGCAGAAAATACTGTTTTGAACAAAACCCAAATTGTAATAAATGCCCTTTAAAAGCTGTTTGCAAATATAATTAGTAATAAGAGAACTCCCCCCTGTCCTACGGACATATAGTCTGCTTCGCAGAAATATCAGGAAATGGAAATTTTACTCTTCGCCAATTTTTGCTACGCAAAAACCGCCTGCGGCTTTGGCTCGTTTTTCTATGAAAAAGCGTATAACAAGACATTAAGAGGTTACGAAGTCTTGCAGACTTCTCCACCCAAATTTTTTGCTACGCAAAAAACTTCTCTTAATGCAGATGTTATATGAAATTGCCAGCCTGCCTCTAATAAAAAGTTTTATAAGTTACTAAAATAATTTAATTTATTATGGAAAAGAAAAAAATATTATTAGTTGTGTTAATATCAATTTTAATAATTCTTGGCAGTGTCTATTTTATAATTAAAAATAATCAATCATCTCAACCACCATCTTCTATTTCAGTTGACATTTGTACTTATTTGTCAGATGTTCCACCATATGATTGTGATAAAGCAGAATGTAATATAAAAAGTGAAAATGATGATTATTGGAATATTTTTTATAGGTGCCCTGGGCCAAAACATTTTCCTCTTGGACAAGGATATGATTTAAAAATAGATAAAAATACCAAGGAAATTGAAATTATTGGTTTAACAAACTAACCGGCAGGCTGGCAACTCAAGGGGGCGCTGCGCTTTCGTCGCTATCGCTCCTCACCACTCATATAACAAGGGATAAAAAGAAAATTGCTCGGCTCACAATTTTCCCAAATTTTCTCCGCTACACTCCGAAAACTTCTCTTATCCCATATGTTATACGCAATTATTTTCAAGTGCTTTTCATAAAATTAATCGAAAACATTATAACTGAGTATATTTAACAATAGATTATGATGGAAAAAACTTTAATTTCAGAAGATGGTTCAACATTAAATGACTTGAAAAAAGGCAAC
>DAOVUW010000037.1 GCA_030632385.1 Candidatus Nanohalarchaeota archaeon | reverse complement strand
CCCTGTTTTCTTAAAATATCCATCAAAACTCTTGTTGCTTCTTGAGCCAGCTTAAATGATTTTGTCCCGGAGCATATTATCTTTCCTGTTGAAAATATAAGATAATTTGCTTTTGGATCTTTTGTTCTGTATACTAAACCAGGAAATACTTCCGGCTCGTATTCTGCATCATCCAAATTGTTTGCAAGTTTTTCCAATGATATCTCGCAATGCAGATTTGTTGATACTACGACATTATGCACCTTTAAATCATTTTCTTTAGCCATGTTATTTATTTTATAAGGGATATGTTTATAAATGTATTCTTGGTGTGGATTTGTTCAAAAGTGTCGTTGCATAAAGATCGACTATAATGAGGACAGATATTTTTTGACATTTTAGTTATAACCCAACAAAAGCCATTCTTAGATTATTTAATCAAGTATTTGTAATATAATTCTAATGTGGGAGTTATGCAGTTGGCATAACTATTTTTTTCTTGATATCCCATATAATATCGTAAATCTTATCCATCTGTGCACAGATATACGATGCGAAAGGTTTATTTTTTAGTGTACTAAAAATGTGTCTTTGAATCATAAAAAATGCACTTTTATGGAAAAAGTCCTCCGACATTTTGCTGCATTATGCTTATATATCTATTGTATATATTCTTGTTAGTGATAGATATGAAAGGCATATATTTTTGGGTTTTATTGTTTGTTGTTGTATCTGGATGCAGTTCATACACACCAGAAGTTCAAAACGAAATCGATGAATGTGGAAAAATCGTCGGTTGGGGTGATTGTGAAATGGCTCTTGCTATTGAGCATAATGATATTTCTATTTGTAAACGGATTAAGAACGCTCATTACGAAAAAGTATGTAAGATGATAGTTGGTAAAGAATACGATAGGTGTGTTGAAATAAATGAATGGGATTTTAGTAAATCAAATCCGTCTCTGAGAGACTCAAATTATGATCCTAAGGTATTTGCAAAAGCGCAAGTTGAAGCGATGTTAAGTCCGAATAAAGATGCAATATTAGGAATATGTTACTCGTGGTCTGCAAAATTGCAAAACAATATAGAAATCTGCGATACTCTTATCAATAACAGATACAAAAATTCATGCAAATTACAATTTCCTGACTTTTCAAGATATGATCTTTGTCTCTCTGAAGAGTACGATTATGACAAATATACTTGTTTCAGACTATTTGCCCTATCTGAAAAAAACATGAGCATATGTAAAGAAATAACAGATATTTCAGAACAGGAGAATTGTATCGCTATCGTAGTAGGGGACTTATTAAAAAAACCAGAATTGTGTGATGAAATATCTAAATCAAGCAGATGGTATGATGTATGTCTTACAAATTCAAATAGAACCCCCTAATCTCATTCTAGATTATTAAAATATATTTGTGTTTATGTTAATCTAACCTCTTTTGTGATACAAGATTGCACTTTCTTTTTATTTTTCTTCGATATAGGTCTAGTGAAATGTATTTTGGCAAGAGATATATTCTTCTTTGCAGGGGCTACAGATCCTATAGTAAATATATTTTTTCTGGCATTTGTGTATTTATCCAAGCAGAACTGTGTTTTCTTTGTTTGCTTTTACGAGGATTTCAATGGTTTTTATCTTTGCATGATTTGCAAAGTATCTATGTCTTTATTGAAAAATAAATATCTACTTTATATCTTCAAAAACAATTTTATTCTTTTCATCATTTCCTTTTTTGTTTGCAATGATTCTCAAGACATCAATTTGGATATCTGCAAAATTCCTGTCTTCTTCAGACCTCTGTTTTTTTCCTTCAATCAACCCGAAAATATTGCTTATCGAATATTTTTTGTTCATCATTGTTTTATTTTTTATTCTGCATTTTGCAATTATTTCTATGGGTCTTTTGTAAGTGCAGTCTATGTTTTCATATATTTTTTCAAATTCAGGATGCCTGTTAGATATGTCATAGATGCCCTTGTGTTCTATAAAACTGTTAATTTCCAAATCAGGCAACTCTGATGCTATTTTATATAATTGTTCTATATTTTCTTTTTTTGTAAAATCATTTAATTGTTCTATATTTTCTCTAAGGTAAACCAATTTGTTCCTGTATATGCCAAGTTTAGAATAGTCTTTTTCTTTCAGTTTTTTGAGCATTATATTAATATAGTCACGCATGTCTTTTTTCACAGCATCTATGGATTTTTCAAGTTTATTTTTTGGATAAAGAAAGTGAAATTTATTTGCACTTTTTATTGTTGAAATAAAGGAGAATTTATCGTCAAGCGGAGTCTTCTTTTTCTTCATTTTTGCTTCATATATTTTTGCTACCTCAAAAAAAAAGACAATTAATGTAATCATCACCAGCAGATTCATATCGATAGTAAGCCCTTCCTCGAGCGCTTTTATAACAAGATTTCCGAACAATGCTACATGGATTGTGTTTGTTATGTACGCAAGAACTATGTTAATTGGCACATTAAAAAGAAGCACGATAGGCATTCTATCTGGAACAATAATACAGGCAGGAATCAAACGAACTATGTATCTGAGCACAGTATAAAAATACAGAGTATAATACAAATTGCCGTTAAAAAAAACATAAGCCCATGGCATAAAAAGGCATGGAATTGCCAGTCCCGGCAAACCTATAAGAAAACAAAGCGGTTTTTCCATCAATGAAGAAAAAAAGCTAGAAACAAAGAAAACAATTGCCGCAAAAATAGCGCCAACAACAGGATCAATTGTTATTGCAATAATCACACTGAAAAAATCCATCATTTCGCTGTCGCTTAAAACATTTGCAAGAACAGAAGGTACTGCCGAAACAAGGGCAATAAGAGCAAACATAAATATTGTAGCAAGTTTTGGTGATATAAAAAAAGTCAGTAATATCAAAATAACGAATATTTTAACAACAAGATAAATCAGTTTCCATCTCATTATTTTTGTCTGATGCAATTCTTCTAATACGCCTTTTATATTAAAAAAAGACTTTAAATCCATATTTTACTTTTTTGAAATCCCCCATATCATTTCAAAATAATTTCTAAATGTCATTGAGATATTTTCATTCTTTATCGAGATTATTAATTATTCGTCTTCATCCACAATTAAAAAAGTGATCCCTGCATCTATTTTTCCACATCCAAAAAAAACTAAACATTCAATATTTCTTCAATCTTCGTCTTTTTTAAATTCCCTTTTGTTCTCTGAGGATAATCTTTATGAAACATCTCCAAACACCCACTAACATAACCATCATGACTAATTCTTACTGCTTTGGAAAAAGTATCAGAAAAAGGCATATAATTAATTACAACGGTTGAATCATTTTGCCCAGAATATCTATTAAATAAAACCCCGTACTCATCTATCAAAAGTTGATTAATGTCTATAGCTTTCCTCTCAACTAATTTATCTATCAAAGGTTTTTGTGCATCATAATCTGATTTTAATAAGATTTCAATACTGCCTAATTTTGAAAAATCAACTTCCTGCCCTTTGATAATTCCTTCATAAAAATCAACAATTCTCTCATCAGACAGAGCTATATCTCCATTTGAAGAAGGCGTAGAAACATAAGGAGAAACTAAAAATTTCTTTATGCCAATATCTTTTATTTCTTTAATCATATTTTCAAAAGAATATTTATTATGATTCATTAAAGTATAACTAATGAAAATATTTTGTTTTAAATCAGAGGGCAATTTTCTTAAGTTATTTAGAGTTCTTGCATAATTTCCTTTCCCTCTGATATAATCATGCTCTTTAATCGCGCCGTCCAAACTTACGTCAATATAATCAGGAGAAATTTTAGCAATTTCACCCACTAATTTTCCTTCCAATAAAGTTCCATTGGTAACAAAACCAAATCGCAATTTAGGTTTCTCTTCTCTTTTTTGTGCAAAATAATTTAACAAACTTACTGTCTTTTCAGATGCAAGCAAAGGTTCTTTCCCAACATTTCCAAATGTTAATGCTCCCATATCAATTAATCTATCAAATACTTTTGTCCATTCCAAGATAGAAAGTTCGCCTTTTCCCTCTTCATAACCAACATAACAATGCCTGCATTTCAAATTACAAACATTATTAACAAAATAGGAAACATCTAAAGGTTTGTTCAATAAATCTTTATTTTGAAAAGAAATTGCTCTGTCTGTGCTTCTATCAGAACCTAAAATTCCGGACGCCATTTACAATTTCCCATCTAAACTTTCAATCATCTTTTTTTGGAGTTCTGTTAATCCGCAAATTGCCCTTTGATAGATTTCTCTTTTTTTAGTTCGTTTTTCAGGAATATTTTTATACAAAGATTTATATTTTGTAATTCCTGCATCTACATCCGCTAAAGCGAATTTTTCATATATTTCCTGAACGCCTCCATTGGATCCGGACCATCCTAATGCCATAGTAATATATGTCTTTTGAAATATAAATATCTTTTGTTGATAATTTACTAAAATAAGTAAAATATGTGTAATATATTTAAGATAATTAGTAAGATTTATAAACATAATATGATTTATAATAATAAAATGGAAAAAATAAAATTAGATAAAAAAGATAAAAAATTACTCAGTTATATTTTCCATAATTTTAGAGAACCAATAACAAAAATAGCAAAAAAATGCATGATATCCAGAGAACAAGCAGAATACAGGATTAAGAAATATGAAGAAAAAGGACTCATAAAAAAGTATCTCGTATTTTTTGATTTATATTCACTGGGTTACAATAAAAATTATATCATAAAATTAAGGGTTAAAAATCCAAACATAGACAAGTTGTCACAAATAAAAACCAATGAAGGCATTCTTATCTTTACAAGAGTGCAATGTTACGGGGCGTGGGATTATATTTTAACAGTTTTAACAAAAGAAACATTAAACATTTTAGATTTTATTTCCGACCTTTATGAACTATGGAAAGAAAATCTTTTAGATTATGATATATTTGAACCTATTGAATTGCATTATTTCCCATTAAAAATATTCGGAGTGAATAAAGAAGAAAATAAATTAAGTCTTTACGAAACAGAAAAAAAGAAGATTGATGAATTAGACAAGAAAATAATTCATGAAATATCCAAGAATGCAAAAATAAAAATTATCAATATTGCAAACAATATTCACGAAAAAGTAGAAACAGTTAATTATAGATTAAAGAAACTAAAAAAGAATATTATTTTAGGATATAGAATTCTTCTTGATTTGAATAAAATAGATTACAAACTCGTCCAATTAGTTTTAAAATTAAACAATCTTTCAAAATCAAACAAAAATAAAATATTAACTTATGGATCTCGAAGGGAAAATATTCATGCGGTTGGAATTGGTGTCGGAAAATACAATACTATATTTCAGATTATTTACAAAACACCCTCAGAATTAATTGAAGAGATAAATGAAATAAAAGAAACTTTTTCAGAAAATTTAGTAGAATATGAATTAATCCATATTGAAAATGAACTATCTCCTAAAACAATATAACCATAGAAAAGATTTGTCTATATTCTTTTTTGGTAAAAGGAGCAAAAAAAGGCAGCGGCAACCACCAAAACCATAATGTAACCTAAATTTGACAAATTTTTTATACTTTTTAAAAAAAGAATTCAACTGTTGGATGTCCTTCCGATTATTTAAAATTCCGTCTTTTTAGAATATATTGTGTAAATGCGAAATCATTCAAAAATTTTCTTCAAAACACTACGCCAAAGACGCATTCCTGTACATTTTTATTCTCTCAAGCAATTTGAAAAGCATTCCTTCGCGATGACCGCCATACCCTTCTATGTGATATTTTCGGGCACCCCTGTGATGGGATTTTGAGCACATTATAAGAGGAATCAATAGTATCAGAAAAGATGTTCCTAATCCAATCAATCCATATTTTATCCAAAAAAGCATTATGATAAGCCCTCCGGTCACATAAACAGGTCCTGCTATTCTTTCAAAATCATGACTTTTCATAACTTTCACTTTTTTCAAACACTTCTAATTTTCCAATTAAATTCCATATTTCTGTTCTCAAAATTGGAGAAATAGTTTTTATTGCATTGATGTCTTCTAAAACAAGCATAGTATTGTTTAATTTTTCATTATCTTCTTTATCTTCTTCTTTAAGTAATTGGGCACATTCTGTTAAAGATTCCCTAACTTTTCTGGGCATCTTGATGCTTTCTATCATATAATTTAATTCATCATGCAATTCTAGCAGTTTATCATCCATATTTATTAATGTTTTTTCACCCAACTATTCAATAAAATAATTTAATTTTTAAAAATCTATTTGATAAGTAATTAATAGGAATTATGTTTTCAAAAATAAAAGATGCACTTTCAAAATTCAATCTCGGAATTGCAGACAAAAAAGCAATAGATGAATTAATAAAAGAAATCCAGAGAAATCTTATCCGGGGAGATGTTGACATAAACCTTGTATTTGAACTTTCAAAAAACATAAGAGAAAAAGCTCTTATAAAACCAAAAGCAGGAATCATCAGAAAAGATCATATTATAAATGCCGTCTATGGAGAACTCGTAAAAATACTGGGCGATAAAAAGCAGGATATTTCATTAGAAAAAGGAATTATTGTATTGGCTGGGCTTTATGGTAGCGGTAAAACAACATCATCGGTTAAATTTGCAAATTACATGAAAAGAAAAAGTATATCTACTGCTATTATCTGCGCTGATTTAGATAGACCTGCAGCATACGAGCAGTTATCTCAATTTGGAGGGAAAAACAAAATAGATGTATTTGGAAAGAAAGATGCAAAATCCAAAGACCTTTTGGGAATATTAAGCGAAGGATTTGAACATTTTAGCAAAAAAGATTTAATTATTGTGGATACTGCCGGAAGATCTGCATTTGATGACGATTTAAAAAAAGAATTAAAATCTATAATTTCTCATTCACAAACAAAAACAAGTAGAAATGTTCTGGTTTATTTGGTCTTTAGTGGAGACATAGGTAAATCCGCAAGAAAACTTTCAGAATCATTCAGAGAAATATCCCAGATAGACGGAATTGTTTTGACAAAAATGGACAGTTCTGCAAAAGGTGGTGGTGCACTATCTGGTTGCTATGGAGCAAAAGCTCCTGTAGTATTTATCGGTGTTGGAGAAAAAGTAAATGACTTTGAAGAATACGACCCATTTAGATTCACTTCAAGACTGCTTGGAATGGGAGATATGCAAGGATTGGTAGAAAAAGTCAATAATGCCATTGATGAAGAAGAAATGCAAAAACTCTCAGAAGGCGAGATGAATATGGAAACATTTTATCTCCAGCTCAAAAGTGTCAGAAAAATGGGTTCTTTGTCAAAAATGATGTCAATGATTCCCGGCATGAACTCTGCAAAAATACCGCAAAATGTAATGGATACAAGCGAAGAGAACATGAAAAAATATGAAGTGATGATTGGTTCTATGACAAAAAAAGAACGACTGGATCCTGAACTAATTGACCGCTCCAGAATAGAGAGAATAGCAAAAGGCTCTGGTGTAAATCCAAGCGATGTAAAGGAACTCTTAAAGCAATTTAGAATGATTAAGAAAATGACGAAAAAAATGGAATCGAAATCATTTAAAGGAAAATTCGGAAATATGATGAAAGGAATGGGCGGCGGTTTTTAAACAAATAAAAATATTTCAGATTAATTCTTCTTTATTTCAATAAAAGAGTCTTGCAAAATTTACTCATTTTAAATTCATCTCAACATTATTTACAACCCAATAACCGCCTTTGTCCGAACCGATACGTCTAATCTTTCTCATCTTTTTTAATTTAGCAAGATTTTTTTCTATTGCACGAGTACTTAATTTTAATTTTAATGAAAGTTCTTCAATAGTGATATTGTTATTTTGAGATATTAATTGAACTATTTTCTCCGAACTTTTCTCCGAACTTTTCTCCGAACTTTTTATTATTTCATTACTAACTTTTTTTCGGTCAAATACTACTCTGAACCAATTAGAACTTATCTCAAATTTAACATTCGGCACTAATTCTTTTATTCTTTTAATGCCGGAACCAATTTTTTCAACAAAACCCGCTCTAAGCATGCAATCTGCCAATAGGGGGTTTCTTGTAACACTTAAATTTCCCAGTTCTTTTTCATCAAATAATAGTTTCCCTGGATTCATAATTTCTACTTTATTCGCAAATATGTTAATTAGAATGCGCCCTTCAACAAAATAATCTCTATGAATCATGGCATTTAATATTGCCTCTCTTAAAGCTTTTTCCGGAATTTCAGGAGTTTCCACCCTGGATACTCCAATGATTTTAGCATTTGTTCTAATATTTCTTAAAATAAAAGTCAGGGCATTTTCAAAATTAGAAATAAAATCTGCATTAAACTCTTTTTTATCAAGCATGCTTAGTTTAGAATTTCCGCTATACAACACACAGCTAATATCTGCGCTAAGAAAAAACTTAGT
>DAOVUW010000045.1 GCA_030632385.1 Candidatus Nanohalarchaeota archaeon | reverse complement strand
AATAAATAATGGAATACACAAATTAAAAAAAAAACAGCAAAAGTATTAATAGGATAAAAAACAAATAATAATAATAATAATAATAATAATGAAAAGGGATTGATATGAATACAATAAATATAGAAGATATAAAAGCAAAAGACATAATGAATGTAAACTATGAAAAAATAGATGTATCTGCATCAATTGCCAGTGTATTGAAATATTTTAAGAAAAAAGAGGTATGTTTTGCATTTGATAAAGATAAATACAAGGGAATGGTTACTGAACGTTCAATTGTTCGTTCACAATTTGATCCCAAGCATCACAATATAAGTTCTATTCTTGTCCATACGCCTGTGATTGACACAGAGGATAATGTATATGATATTGCTCAAAAAATGATAGAAGCAAAAATGCGTTTTCTTCCAGTTATGAACAATGGTAAAATACAAGGAGGTATAAGTGACGAGTTATTTTTAGACAAACTCAAGAATACAGATCATGCAAAAGAACATTTGGGTTCTATCATGACAGAGAATTTAATTTCTACAGAAGAAAAAACACCGATTTCAAGAGTGCTTAATTTGATGAGAGAAAACAATATCAGCAGAGTTTTGATAGACGATGAAGAAGGTAGACATATAGGTATTGTTGCTTTGCACGATATCATTACAAAAGTTATTTGCTCGTCAAACAGAATCTCAAAAGGAGAAATAGTGGATGAAAAAAAGCATCCTCTGTCAGCGCATATATTTGAAATAGGGAATTACGATTTAATCACTCTTAAAACAACAGACGAGTTGAGAAAAACAGCAGATTTATTTATAAAAAATAAAATTTCATCTGTTCTAATTCGAGATGATGAAGATAAAATAGTTGGTATTGTGACGATTACAGATGTATTTGAATCCATTATGAAAAATAGACCTGCACCTAAATCAATAAAATATGTGATATCTCTTTCAGGAATCAAGCCAGATGAAATTAACAAAGAAATGCTGGAGAAAAAACTTTCAGGTTTGATGACAAGACTTGGTCATTATATTGGTATGGGAAGCACGCTTTTTATTTATGCAAAAGAGCATTCAAAGACAAATAATCATGTTCGAATGCGTTTGGTTTCAAAAAAGGGAGTGTTTATTTCAACAAACAAAAACCATGGATTTGAATATGATTTTTCTAAGGCGACAGATCAACTGGAAGTTGTTATTGAAAAAAAGAAAGAAAAATATTCTCAATAATAAATATGAATATAAAAAAAATAGGCATAATTACAAGTGGTGGTGATTGTGGTGGTCTTAATGCTGTTATTAAAGGCGTAAGTGGGATGGCGAATCATTATGGCATAGAAACAGTTGTAATTCCGAATGGTTATGCAGGACTATATAATTTAATCAATTTTGAAAAAGAAGATCTTATTAGTTTGAATTATTTAAGGGTTGGTCTTTTTCATTCAAATATTGCCGGTTCTGAAGCAGGGCATTCCAGGGTGAAGATTTCAAAAATAAAGGATGAAAATAAATACGAAAGAATAAAAGAAGGACTCAAAAAACATTCTATTGATGCTTTAGTAGTCAGCGGTGGCGATGATACAGGTGCAGTTGCTCTTGACCTTTTAAGTAAAGGAATTCCTGTAAATCACGCGCCAAAAACAATGGATCTTGATTTGCAACCATACAGTGTAGGTGGTGATTCTACAATAAATGCTATTTCAAAGATGGCGAGAAATTTAAGGACTACTGCAAGAAGCCACAATAGAATCATGATATTGGAAGTTTACGGAAGATATGCAGGACATGCAGCTTTCCGTGGAGGAATTGCCGCTGATGCAGACTGCATAATAATACCGGAAATTGTCCCTGATTTTGATATTGTTTACGAGGATTTGTTTGCCAAATACACCATGAGAATAAAAAATTCTGATGTAAAAGCAGGCACTTATTTAATCATTACTTCTGAAGCTCTCAAAAGCGAGGTTTCAACAGACACTGATGAAAGAGGATTTTTAATAGACAAATCAAAAAAGCCAGATGCATTTGGACATTATCCTCTTGTGGGCGCAGGAAAGAAAATTGAATCAGAAATCATAAAACGGATGAAGAAAGATGAGAGAATGTCTCACTTTATGAAAGACGTGCAGATGTATGTTAAAGGTCAAAATGAAATACCAGAGATAAGAGTCATCCGACCAACCCATATGGTAAGATGCGGGGATTCCTCCGGATATGATGTGAACTTCGGCAAAGAAATCGGGGCAGGTACAGTCAATCTATTGAAGCAAGGCATTTTCGGAGTCACAGTTACAGGCGTAAGAAATGGTGTCATTGAATACATGGATATAAGCGAAGCAATAAAGCAGAATACAGTTAATCTAGACCAGCTTGTTCTTCACGAAGCAATAGGCACATGTTTTGGAAGAAAACCCCAAAAAAGTGATTTTTCAGAAAAAATTAAGTTGAATAGAGTGAGTCGGTATTTGTGAATTGTGTGTTGAGTTTTTTTAAGTCATAAAACAACAACAATCATTTCCGTATATTCTCAGCAACCCAAACAACAAATCCTACAACAAAACACACAATGCAAAAATTATAGACAACAGGCGAATTAAAAATTCCAAACAAACAATTTCCTTTAATTGGCCAAAATGGAATCATTTCAAAATAGAGAAATGCATCCAGCAATATATGCATCCATGTTCCAATCAATGCTCCGGTAATGATGGATTTAGAAGAATAATCTTGTTTTAATTTTAAAAAATCCGTCATTTTCATGAGCGGATTTTTTAGCGTATAGATTAACAGACTGACAAAGATCGCTAAAATTGTTCCACCTAAAAAAGTGTGCAATGGTCCGTGAAGCATACAATCGCCTATGAAGAGGCAATAAATTGCGCGGATATCTACAATTATGCTGGCGAGCAATATTGAAGCAAGATTGATGTGTTTTTTAAAAAGCATTCCGACTGCAAATCCCGGTCCGATATGAAATGGAGTAAATGGCATAATACACTAATATAATGAAGGTTGTATTATAAAATATCTTCGCATAGTTTCTGTGTGTTTAATCACAGGAAAAAAATAGAATAAAAACTAATAGAAAAATTAAAGAAAAAAAGAGATGCTTTACAATGCAGAGCAAATCTCTTCTGGTTGGTTTTGAGTAAGGTTACAGAGTAAGGTTCTCAGATTTTCTTTTTCCAGTTCTTCCCCTGCATCTGATCCAGCGCCGACGCGATAATATTTACATCCTAAAACCATTGTTGGAACTCCGCCAGTAGAGTATTTTGAAAAAATAGCTCTATCTTCTCCAAAGTCACCCATATAATTGTGGAATGAAATATAGTCTTTAAATTCCGCTGCAACTGCTTCTATAACAGGCTTCTCCCATTTACAATATCCGCAATTTTCACTTCCGAAAAAATACACAATTGGTTTTTCATCTTCCATGCAAACAGCATCTTGAGTTTCAATGAAATTTCCCGCTACTATATTTTCATTTCCTGTATCTATTGGTATTTCATCATCTAGGGTTGGAGCAGGTTGTTCATTTATTAATTTCTTGTATTCTTCTATATTTATTCCTTTCGAAGGAAACAAAATCTTTCCGTCTTTTGTCAGAAATGAATTAAATATCATATCTCCCTGACCACCGGCTAATTTAACATTTACAGAATAAATTCCGTTTTCCTCACTTGAATTAACAATAGAAGGAGTTACATTTAAAGTTTCTAAATTAGGATCCATGCTTACTACTTCTAAAACAATAGCTTCTGCTTCTTGCAAAGAAACATAATCTCCGCCTGTATTTATAAAGTTGCCATTTATGTTTGTACCGGTATTTGTGTTTATTTGCGTGTATGCAAACATTATTAATATTCCAATAACAAGACCCGCTGCAAGATATATTGATTCACTTTTGCACATAGGACAAGTATTGATTTCTTCTGTTTCAGAAATTTCTTCTTCTTTAGAATTTTTCTTTTTTACATTTTCCTTCGTTATTACTTCTTTTTTAATTTTTTTTTTAGATGTTTTTGGTTTTGATTCTTTTTTTGCTACCATAATATTCCTTATTCTTATTACTTATTCAATATGATTTCCGTTATATTTAAATAAGTTTGTTTAATTAAAGTATTAATTGAATATGGCAGACAAAAATAATATATCTAAAATAAAAGATGCATTGGCAAAAAACATTCTCGTAATTGGATTAAACAGATTAGTAAAATTAATCAAATTGGGAAAAATATCAGATGTTTATTATTCTGGTTCTTTGCCGGGAACATACATCAATGAATTACAGCATTATAAATCTCTTTCTAATTTCAATATGGAAGAAATTCCACTATCCAATATAGAATTTGGAACAATATGCAAAAAGCAATTTTTTGTAAGCGTTGTAGGAATTAAAAAATAAGTTGATTTTTTATTGTAAATAAAGTATGTAATTAGCAGACTATACTTTATCTATTCTAAATAAACAGTAAAATTTCGCAAGATTCTTACTCTACTTTTTCTTCCATTATATCTCTGGTTGGATAATATAGAGAAAAACAAGAAAGGCGAAATTCAAAAAAGGAATCATTACATATGTTGTAATATACATAAGACTCACGATATCCATTCCTCCAACAGTAGCAGAGGGAACCAGATTCATTATTGTCAAAAGAGCTATAATAAAAAGCGGAGCTGTAATTAAAATAACAGTATATATATCTCCAAATGTTGAAAGTGATTCAAGGTATTTTTTTCTTTTTATCTTGTAATCAAACATTGCAACAGCAGAAATTTGTTTTAAATATTGATTTATGTTTCCACCTCCTTCAACAACAGAAACCATCCCGTAAAGAAATTCCCTGAATTTGTCTGAAGGTGTAGTTTTAAGGACATACACTACAGATTTATTCAAGTCTTCTCCAAGTGTATTCATTCTTTTCACAATCTTTTTTATTTCATTTGAGAATTCTCCATATTTTCCATATTCTACAAGCATTCTAAATGCTGTTTCCGGCGGAACACCAGCAGAAGCTATTGCCGCCATATGATTTATTGCAAACGGCATGTTTGTTTCAATACTATGTGTCCTATTGCTTGCAATTGCATATGGGAGAAAATAAAAAAGAATGCTGATTCCAACACAAACCATAAGCGGAACTATTGATAAGTCATATATTAGTTTACTCAAAGTCATGCTTTCGTCCAATATTAAAAGCTTTATGAATTCCCCCATAAATGTAACAAAAAATGAAAAAACAGAAATGCTCATAGCTTTTGTTATGTATTCTTCAGGAAGATCAAACATATTGCTTGCTATGACTTTTAATTTCAGCGGTTCAAAAATACGCGGATATGCTTTAATTACATCAATATAAAAAGCATTCATGAAAATCATAAAATTTTTAGTTCCTTGAACTTCAACCAATGCACGGAATAGAGAATCAATAAATATCAATAATTCATCAAAAAATGTTTTTTTAATTTGTATTTTCTTTTTTTCATAACCTTTGTTTATTAGTTTCTTTTCCAGAATAATTGTAGAAATATGCCTTTTGTCTTTTAGTTTTTCCTCTGGGATTTTATGATTCTCAGACATAACATATATTATTAATTAAAATTTAAATATTAAGGGGTAATTCTTTCTGTATCTCTTGGAAATAATGTTGCTTCTCTGATGTTGGAAAGATTGCATATTGCCATAGTCAACCGTTCTAAACCAATAGCCCATCCGCTGTGAGGCGGTGCACCATATTTGAAAGAGTCAATGTATGCCTTGAAATTATCCACATCCATATCTTTTTGCTTTAATTTTTTTTCCAGCAATTCAGGAATGTGGATACGCTCTGCGCCGGATGCTAGTTCCATTCCTTTATACAATAAATCAAATGATTTTGAAAGTGTTTCATCTTTATCATCAGGCATAGAGTAAAATGCTCTCAAGTCAGAAGGCCATTGTTTGACTATCAACGGTTTGTCGTCGTGTATCTGGCATAATTTTTTTTCAGCTTCACTGCCCAAGTCATCGCCGTACTTTATATCGACATTGTTTTTCTGCAATAATTCAATGGCTTCTTTGTAATCTATGCGCTTTATTTTGTCAATCTTTACCGGCTCTACGCCAAGCAATTCTAATTCTGTCTTGTATTTTTCTTCGATTGTCTTTATTACATGAACCAAAACATCGCAGATTAAATCTATAGTGTCGTCTAAATCAAAAAAACATGCTTCAACATCCATCTGCCTTGATTCAGACAAATGCTTTATCGTATTGGAGACTTCTGCTCTCCATATCCTTGAAATGCTGAACACTCTCTCCATTCCGCCGACTATTGCCATCTGTTTATACAATTGAGGGCTTTGTGCTAAATATGCTTCTTTGCTGTAATAAAGCAATGGAAATAAATCTGCTCCTCCTTCAGATGATGAAGCTATAATGCCGGGAGAATTAAATTCAATAAAATCTCTTTCACTCAAATATTCTCTAAATGCAGTCATTATCCCTGCCTGAATTTTGAAAACTGCCGTAACTTTTTCATTCCGCAAATCAAGATATCTGTAATCAAGCCTTTTTGACAGAGTTATTGTTGCCTTTGAGTCTGTTGGAATCGGGAGATTATGCGCCGATTCATTCAAAACAATCACTTTGCTTGGAATGATTTCAACGCCATTTACTGCGTTTTTTGCTTCCTTGACAAGACCTTCAACTTGGATGCTGCTTTCCTTTGGAATTTTTTTTATCGTGTCTATGATTTTTTCATCAACAACACCTTGTTTTGCAACAATCTGTATTTTGGATTTTGAATCTTTCAATATTAGAAAAATAAGTTTGCCGATGTCTCTTGTATCATCAACCCATCCTTTCAGGGTAATGGTCTTTCCGATATTTTTTTTCGCGTCAATTGTAAATATTTTGATTTCTCTCATGATTGAATAATCGCGTTAATTTATTAAATGTATTGTAATTTTTGGGTTATTTTTTAAAAATAATTGGGAGAGGGGGTGTTTTTTGCGTAGCTAAAAAGTTAGATGGAAAAATCTGCATGATTTCTTTACATACATTAATATATTCCATGAACGAAAGGAGAGTAGGTAAGGCGATATATGAGGGTGAAACGAAGAAGAAGTTTTTGAGTTT
>DAOVUW010000020.1 GCA_030632385.1 Candidatus Nanohalarchaeota archaeon | reverse complement strand
GATTTATCTAAAAATAAAGAATATATAACATCATGACTAATGCTTTCAGGGCTGTTGGAATGTTTAAAAATATAAAAAAATCCCTGTTTTTTTTAATGTTTTTTTCTTCCTCTGTTGCCAATGCATCAACGCCCTCTTTATCTTTTATACCTTGCATTATTTGGGCTATTTCTTTTTGCATTTTGATTAAGTCATCTTTTGCTTTGTCTTTCTTTAAAATAAACTCTTCTTTATTCTTTATATTTTGTTCAATCCCTGCCAATTTTATTTGGATGTTTTTTTTATTGTCTGCATGTTCTTGGATTTCTTTTTCCAAATCATGTTTTTCTCTGGTTAATTTGATTATTTTTTCTTCGTCAACTTCCTTTTTAACAAGAGCAAACTCTTTAATCTGCTCTTCTATTTTTGCGCATGAATTTTTTTCATCTTCCTCTCTTTGTTTTAATTCAATCAAGTAATTGGTTTTTTCTTTGCGCAAACTGGATTCTATTTCAAATCTCTTTTTTATTTTTTCAAATTCCAATGCCTTCTGGCTCAATGCTTTATCCTTTTCATTTAGCTTTGCTTTCTTTTCATTTATGCTTGCGAGTTTTTCTTCTAATTCCAATTCTTCTTTTCGGAGTTTGATTATTTCGCTTTTCTGTATTTTGCATTGCTTCTTGTAATCTTCTAAATTGCTGAATACGCCCTTTAAATATTCCCCTTCATCGCGAATATTTTTTTTCAAAATATTCGCATTTTCTTTAATTAATTTATATCTGTCTATTGAAAATATCTTGCCCAATAGTTCGTATCTTTCTTCTTTTTTTATCCTCAAAATCTTTTTTGTCTCTTCCTGCGGATTGTAGACCGTATATCGATACAATAAAGAAGGGTCTTTTGTAATCAGTTCTTTTGGATAATTCAACAGAGTTATTATTTTTGAACGCATCTCTTTGGGACTGCATAAATAAGAAACTTCATCAACAACCAATTCGCTTTTTATTTGCGTTATTTCTCCTGTGCTTGTTTTTTTCAATCCTCTTTTTATCAAAATTTCCTTTCCGTCCATTTCAAACTTTAAATTAACGCATGCAGTCTTCTCTCCTTTTCTCAAAAGAGAAGCTGCGCGAATTTGAGGTCCTGTCCCAAAAAGAGCAAATTCAATTGATTTTAATATTGTTGTCTTTCCGCTCCCGATATCGCCTTCAAGCAAGACAACATTTTTTGGAAACTCAATTGTCGCTTCCTTAAATGTCCGGATATTTTTTAAGAACAATTTCTTGAAAATCATAATCTCGTTTTATACAATAAGAATGGAATATTTTAAATTTATTTGAATTGAATCGCTTTTGGGTTTTTTGGAGATTGGTTGGTTCGGAGTGTTGGATAAAAAATTATTTTGAAAGGTTATTTTAAAAATTCCTTTATTTGTTCAAGGTGAGGATAATTTCTTTTTTTGAGAATTTTTATGATTTCATTTTTGTTCTCTATTGCATCAGGGACATTGATTGCTCCTCTTTTTTTCAAATAAGTTAAAAAGGATTTATTGTTTATTAGTGCATCTTCGAAATTTGTGTTTTTTACTCTCATATGTGAATAATTAGGTTTTATATTTAATATAATAGCACCCATCAAATTAGCATCCTCTAAATTAGCACCAATTAAATTAGCATCTTCCAAATTGGCATCAAGTAAATTAGCATCTTCCAAATTGGCATCAAGTAAATTAGCATCTTCCAAATTGGCACCCATCAAATTAGCACTCATCAAATTAGCATCATCCAAATTAGCACGCTTCAAATTAGCACGCTTCAAATTAGCACCAATTAAATTAGCATCAAACAAATTAGCACGCTTCAAATTAGCACGCTTCAAATTAGCACGCTTCAAATTAGCACCAATTAAATTAGCATCAAACAAATTAGCACCCTCCAAATTAGCACCCTCCAAATTAGCACCCTCCAAATTAGCACTCATAAAATTAGCAAAAGGTTCATATAGTGTTGTGTTTTTAATTTCTTTTGGAATGATTTTACCTATTGTTTCGTATTCTAACAATTCTTTACCTTCTATTTTATTAATAATTTTCTTTACTTTTTCTTTTTCGAGAAAGTTAACTAACTTTTTCTTGTCATCAAATTCGTTAAATAGTCCTATTTTCTTTTCTTTATCTTCTTTACGAGAATTTAAATAAATTTTTAATTCTTTTAGATTTTCTTCTCTTAAAACATAATTATAATAATCACTCCATTTAAATTTCAAAATTGTTAAAATCAAATGCTCTTCCATCTCTCCTTTATCTTTTTTTGCTTCTTTTTCCAAAAATTCATGTTCGCAGATATATGTATTCATAAATCTTTTAATATCTCTCGGCGTTCCTGTAATTGTTTCTAAAATAATATCCATATGCTCTTTTAATGTAGAATACTCTTCATCTCTCTCATCTATTATTTTTTCCAGATATTTTTTAAGATTAATTTCATTCCATTCCGGCAGCATTATAGGTATTTGAATTATTTTTTCAAGATAATTTTTACCATTAATTCCTAAATTTTTATATTTTTCCTCTATTGCTTTTTCAACAAAAGAGGGACTCAGAGCCATTACATAAACAAATCCTTGGATATCGAGAAAAACCTTTAATGATTCAATGATTTCTATAATCTTATCTGGTCTGCATCTGTCAAGGTCATCTATGAAAACAACTATTTTTTTACCATTCAAGTTATCTTCGATTTTCTTCAAACTATCATAATATTGACTTTCTATCAATTTGGGTGTTTTTCTTCCAAGAATGGCTTTGAGAGGACCCATGTTTCCTTCGAGCCCAAATTTTAGTTCAATTGAATTTAAAAAATCAGACATAATCTTTTTTAATTTCCTGTCTTTTTTAATAGCATAAATTATCGTTCCCAAAAGAGGGATTAATGCAAATGTTTTTTCCTGTTGGCATCTCCATGCATCAAACCAGACAACTACAGGAGGATTACTTTTTTTACATTTCAATTTACTACTTATATTTTCCATTAAACTGGTTTTGCCAACTCCCCATTCACCTAGTATACCAATAGTAAAAGGAGAATTAGAACCTGTAATTATATTGGACAAAGCAGTAGCATACTCATCAAAAGCATTTTCTGCCGGAACATCAGTAATTATTTTTGCCATTTTATATTTTTCCTGTAATTATACAACACACGTAAATCTATTTAAGATTTTAGATAGTTTGAATAAGAAACATTGACTTATTTATTCCGACATATTATAGGAATATATTTATAAAATTACTTATTCCTATATAATATAGGAATAGGTGATAATATGAAAATACAACCATTGGAAAATAAAGTATTAGTGAAAATAGAAAAGAGTGAAACAAAAACAAAAGGCGGAATATATATTCCGGAAAGCGCAAAAGAAAAAACACAATTTGGTGTTGTTGAAGCAATCGGAAAGATGAAGGAAAAAGAAGATATAAAAATGGGAGATAAAATTCTTTATAAAAAATATTCCGGGGAAGAAGTAACAATAGACGATGAAGAATATCTTATTTTAGAGATAAAGAATATTTTAGCAAAAATAGAATAAATAAAAGATTATGGCAAAACAATTATTATTTAATGAAAAAGCAAGAGCTTCGTTATTAAAAGGAATAAACACAGTAGCAGATGCAGTAAAAGTAACATTAGGTCCTAAGGGAAGATATGTTATTCTTGATAAAGGATTTGGATCACCTACAATAACAAATGATGGCGTGACAATCGCAAAAGAGATAGATGCAAAAGAACCTTTTGAAAACATGGGTGCTCAATTGATAAAAGAAGTAGCGAGCAAAACACAGGATGATGCAGGAGACGGAACCACAACAGGAACAGTACTTGCACAGGCAATCGTAACAGAAGGATTAAAGAATGTTGCTGCTGGAGGATGTCCGATTGAATTAAAAAGAGGGATAGATAAGGCAACAGAAAAAATAGTCGAATACATTAAAACAAATTCGCAAAAAGTTGAAAACAAAGAAGAAATAAAACAGGTTGCAACGATTTCTGCAAACAATGATGAAGAAATAGGTTCTTTGATTGCTAAGGCTATGGGAAAAGTAGGTAAGGACGGACTTATAACCGTTGAAGAAGCAAAATCCACAGAAACCACTTTGGAAGTTATGGAAGGAATGCAATTCGACAGAGGATATATTTCTCCGTATATGGTTAATGATCCAGAAAAAATGATTGCATCTTTAGAAGACGCATATATTCTGGCAACTGATCAAAAAATAACCACTATAAAACCATTGGTTTCTTTACTTGAAAAAATATCTCAAACAGGAAAACCATTGCTTGTTGTTGCAGAAGATGTTGAAGGAGAAGCTTTAGCAACTCTGGTTTTGAACAATCTACGCGGAGCAATAAAAGTATGCGCAATAAAAGCACCGGGTTTTGGAGATGATCAAAAATCAAATCTGGACGATATTGCAGTTTTAACAGGAGGTACTCTAATAAGCAAAGATAAAGGAATGGAACTTGAAAAAGTTGAATTAGAAGAACTTGGAAGTGCAAAAAAAATAAAAATAGAAAAGGAAAAAACAACAATTATTGGTGGAAAAGGAGACAAAGAAAAAATAAGCGACAGAATATCTCAATTAAAAACCCAAATAGAAAATACAAAAAACGATTATGACAAGGACTCTATTAAAAAAAGACTTGGAAGAATTTCGGGAGGTATTGCTGTTATAAATGTAGGCGCTGCAACAGAAACTGAAATGAAAGATAAAAAAATGAGAGTGGATGATGCTTTGAATGCAACAAAAGCAGCAGTTGAAGAAGGAGTTGTTTGCGGTGGCGGAATTACTCTTTTGCGAGCACAAAAATACTTGGAATCTATGGCATTGGATAAGGAACAGCAAACAGGTGTCGAAATTGTAAAAAGAGCAATAGAATATCCTTTGAGACAAATTATAACAAATTGCGGAAAAGAAGCAGGTGTTGTTGTTGGAGAATTGAAAAAAGAAGGTAAGAATATAGGTTATAATGCAAAAGCTGACAAAGTAGAAGATTTAATAAAAGCCGGCGTCATTGATCCTGCAAAAGTTGTAAGAAATGCAATACAAAATGCAGGAAGCATTGCAGGAATGATCTTAACAACAGAAGTTCTCATAACAGACATAAAAGAAGAAAAGGAGGCTGCTCCTGCTATGCCGCCAATGGGTGGAATGGGCGGATATCCCGGAATGATGTAAGGAGGTATCCTTCTTTTTTTCTTTTTTCTTTTTTTATATTATTGCATTTTCCTCGTCCTTTTGTGTACAAATATTTTTGCCTCATTTAAATCTAATTAAAAAAACAACAAAGTTTATATTTTTTTATACATATTATTTTTATGAATTACAAAATTACAGGAAACAATCTTCAGGTTGTAACAATAGAGTTAAACGAAGCTGAAAAAGTATATGCAGAAGCAGGCACAATGGTATACATGAGTTCTAATATGAAAATGGAATCCAAAATGAGAGGTGGAATCATGAAAGCCATTGGAAGAAAATTTGCAGGCGAAACAATGTTCATGACAGAATATGCTCCTGAAAATGGCAAAGGCATTGTTGCATTTGGAGGAAATGTTCCCGGAACAATCAAACCATTAAATATCACACCAAAAACCTCCTTTATAGCTCAAAAAGATGCATTTTTATGCGCTCATGAAGGAGTAGAACTCACCATGGAATTTCAGAAAAGATTAGGCGCTTTATTTTTCGGCGGAGAGGGATTTATCTTGCAAAAACTTAGCGGAAATGGTACGGCATATATTCATGCATGCGGCGATTTTATTGAATTTAATTTAGAACCAGAGCAAACAATAAAAGTAGATACTGGCAGCGTAGTTGGATGGGATGAAAGCGTAACTTATGATATTAAAAGAGTAAAAGGAATTAAAACAATGTTTTTCGGTGGCGAAGGAGTATTTTTGACAAATCTAACCGGACCGGGAAAAGTAATAATACAATCCATGTCTTTGCATAATCTAGCACATGCATTGACTCCATTTATTTCAACAACAAATAATAGTTCTGGCTCTTCTGGTGTCATGGGTTCATTATTTGGAAAGTAGTATTAAAACTAGTCATAAATAGTATGGTCTTCAAATCACACATAAAAAAATATCTTTGTTTTCTATGGTTGTTGTTTATGCAATAAAAAAAACAATCTGCAATCATTGTATTTTTTCCAGAGAATACATTGGCGTTATTTTTGAATAGTCATGATCTTTTGCTTCAAAAATATCATTAATTTCAAAGTATTGTTTATACTCTTTTTCTTCATTTTCCCGATATTCGTAAACAAAAACTTTATCGACAAATTTTACGCACCAAAAATTCCATACAATATCATGAATTTTTTGCAGATTTTTATTTTCAAATTCATATCCTTTTCGTTTGTGATAGTCCTCTAAAGCTTCTTTTGATTTAGCAAAGGATCCTAAATGATCATCAGAATCATATGTCAATATATGTAATTCTAAAACCATTTCCAATGCACTTTGTATATTTGGCTCTTTTTTGGAAAAATGCTCTAATATTTCTTCCACGCTTCTAAAAGGTTTTTTATCTGGAATATAAAAAGCTCTTGTTATAAAAATTCCGTCTGATTTCAATAATCTATTTATTTTCAACAATAGACGAGTCCTGTCTTTCAAAGGAATATTTGGCAAAATAGCATCGCCTACTACGACATCAAAATAATTGTCTGCCAAAGGATTATCCAGCCAATTTGCTTTTACAAAAATTTCATCAGGATTTTTTGTTTTTAGCAAAGAAGTCATTGCCAAAATCATCTCTGTATTTATGTCTATTATTGTTACTTCATAATTGCATTCTTTTAGAATATCTCTGATTTCTGGTGTTGCTCCAAGAACAAGCGCTTTTTTTGATTCTTTGTTTTCGTTGGCTTTTTCCAGCCAATTTCGATAATTTTTGATTTCTTCATTGGAAATGCGACTCGGTGGCGCGAAATAATTATTCCACATATCGGCTATTTGCTTCCATATAATGGATGTATTATCGATATTTTCTTCAGACATAATAACTCACTCTATTAATAGTATAAAAAACAAATATATTTATATGTATGCAGAGGTTAGTTATATGGCTGGAATCAAATGCGAATTAGTCAGGATAGAAACAAAAGATAATCTGGAACTTCAGGGGCTTTTATACGAACCAAAAATAAAAACAGGCAAAATATTAATGCACACACATGCATGGATTGGTAATTTCTATGAGAATCTTTTTATAGATTATATTGCAAAAGAAGCCATCGCAAAAGGATTTGCCTTTTTGACCTACAACAATCGCGGTGCCGGAATAATAACTGATTTTATAAAAAAAGAAAAAGAAAAAAGAGCATATTTTAGATCCGGCGGAAGCATTGAGATTTTTGAAGATTGTATTATTGACATATCTGCGGGCATTGATTTTGTTTCTCAAAGAGGATACAAACAAATAATTCTTGAAGGGCATAGTTTGGGTTGTCAAAAGATTGCATTCTATGAATCAAAAAAAAATGACAGAAGAATTAAGGCAATAGTATTATTGTCGCCCATAGATGACATAGCTTATGTAAGAAGATTATTGGGTGATAAATATGATTCATTGTTAAAAACTGCGCAGGAAATGAAAGAAAAAGGAGATGGTAATAATCTTATCCCTCAAAATATGGCATTTTATCCACTGATGAGCGTAAACAGATATCTGGACTTAATGGATCCCGCGACAACACACGGCAATATATTGAACTATTCGGATAATCTAAAAGAGATTAAAAAAATATCTAAACCCATACTTGCTATTTTTGGTTCTAATGATGATTACGAAAATCAACCACAAAAGACACTTGCGCTCATAGAAAAGAAACTCAGATGGGATACTTGTCTGATACAAAATACAGACCATTGGTTTTTTGGACAGGAAGAAAAGTTGAGTAATAGTATATTTAGCTGGATTGAACAGGGGAAAATCATGTAGCTCTATTTAAAATATAGTACAGGGTTTATGTTGCAAATAGATTTTCTCGCGAAATTTTATAATTTATTTCTGAAAACAAAAGATATGATTTTAAATCATTTAAAACAATCAGGAAAGATACTTTTTTATATTTCTTTTATCAATTATTGTTAGTGATAAATAACAAGAAATACCCACAACCCGCAACCATTAAATTGGATGTTGGAGAAAAAATATAATGAGGCAGAAACAATGGTTTATATGAACACAAACATGAAAATAGAAGCAAAGATGAAAGAGAATTTATTGAAATCTCAGGGAAGAGAACTTTTTGCAGTGGAGACGCAATTTATGAGTAAATTTCAATCTGTTGAAGGAAAGGCAAAAGATATATTTGGAGGCAATGCGCCGGAACTAATAAAAGCAATTGGCAATGCGCCGGAATTATCTGGTGTGTTGAAGACATTGCCGAAACGTTAAAGGTATGGAAAGAATAATATTGAAAATCGGCGGTTCTGTAATTACAGAAAAAGAAAAAGAAAGACCGGCAGTAAACAAAAATAATCTTCAAAAAATAGCAAAACAAATAGGGGCTTTTTATCTTAAAAACAAAAAAACGCCATTTATTATTATTCACGGAGCAGGTTCTTATGGGCACCAAATTGTACACAAAACAGATATTCATAATGGAATAAAAACAGAAGCCCAATTGATTGATTTTGCACAAACCCAAAGACTTCAAAATGAACTCAATATTATTGTAACTGAAATCCTGATTGATAATAAAATTCCTGCAATACCTGTGCAGGCTTCAGCAATGGCGGTGATGAAAAATAAAAAACTCATTCAGATGAATACAGATGCAATCGAAGGACTTGTGAATATAGGCATGGTTCCTGTATTGTACGGGGTTCCAGCTTTTGACAAAACCCAGAAATGCTCTATTTTATCAGGTGATGAAATTGCACCGTACCTTGCAAAAAAACTCAAATTCAATAAAATAATCCATACTACAAATGTGAACGGAATATTTACTTCAAATCCATTTGAAGATGAAAAAGCAAAGTTGATTAAAAGAATAAACAAAAGCAATTACGATAAAATCAAAAAAGGAATTTCTGGCTCAAACACTGTTGATGTCACAGGAGGGATGCTTAAAAAAATAACAGAGTTAATGAAAATTGCAGATTGCGGAATCAAATCGCAAATCATAAGCGCCCTTATTGAAGACAATATAACAAAAGTGCTGGAAGGGAATGAAACAATCGGCACGATTGTAGAAGAATAATTACATGGAATCAAACAATGCATTAGTAGTTTTTGAAGACAAAAAAATCAGAAGAATATGGCACAATGAAGAGTGGTATTTTTCTGTAGTTGATGTTGTAAGAATTTTAACAGACAGTATCGATGCAAAAGATTATTGGTACAGATTAAAAAAAAGAGAATTTGAATCCAGTGAAATTGAACTGTCGACATTTTGTCGACAGTTGAAACTCAAGGCATCTGATGGAAAATTAAGAGAAACAGATTGCGCAAATACTAAATCTTTATTTAGAATCATCCAATCAATCCCTTCTCCAAAAGCAGAACCCTTCAAACGCTGGCTCGCAAAAATCGGCTACGAGCGAGTAGAGGAAATTCAAGACCCTGAACTTGCACAAAAACGCATGAAAGAAATCTACAAAGCAAAGGGCTATTCAGACAACTGGATTGAGAAAAGAGTAAGAGGTATTGCAATAAGAGACGAACTAACTGATGAGTGGGATAATAGAGGAATTAAAACAAGAAAAGAATATTCTATTCTAACAGCTGAAATCTCTAAAGCAACATTCGGCATGACTCCTAATGAATACAAAAAACACAAAGGATTAAAGAAAGAAAACATAAGAGACCACATGACAGATTTAGAACTCATATTTACAATGTTGGGAGAAGCATCTACAACTGAACTTGAAAGAACAAAAGATGCATATTCTTTTGATGAACATAAACATTTAGCCAGAGAAGGCGGAAATGTAGCCAGAGGAGCAAGAAAAGATTTGGAAAATAAAACAGGCAAAAAAATAGTTTCAAATGGAAATTATTTAGAAAAACCAGAACAAATTAAGAGACTTGAAAAAAATAAGGAATGATTTATGGATCTAAAGATAGCCTCTTTTTTTGACATAGACGGAACCTTAATGTCTGGTCTGGTGATTGTCTCATTTCCCTATTTTCTTGAAAAAAGAAATTTATTTGATAAAGAGGTATTGAAAGAATTTGACTCATTGATTGGACAATATAAAACAGGAACAATAAGCTACAGGGAACTTGGAACTGAAATTCCAAAACAATATGCAATCGGAATACAAGGACAAAAGCCAGAAGATATAAAAGAAGCAAGCAATGATTTTCTTGAAACGCAAAAAAACAATGTTTATGATTTTAGCAAAAACCTTATCTCTTTTACAAAAAAAACAGGTAGTGCAATTGCAATAACCGGCTCGCCTATTGAGCCAATGACTGCCATGAACAGAATTTATGGTTTTGACGAAATTTATGCAACAGAAGTTGAAATAAAAAACAAAACATACACTGAAAAATTAATCCAAAATATGGTGCTGAAAGAAACAAAAGAAAAAACTATTTTTGATCTAAAAGAAAAATATGGTTTTGATCTGAAAAACTCATTTGGTTTTGGCGACACAGAGCAGGATTTGGCAATTCTGGAAAATGTAGGCCATCCAATTGCGCTAAATCCAAACAATGAATTAAAAGATGTATGCATTAAAAGAAACTGGCCTTTTTTCAACAAAAACGACAATTTGTTGCCGAAAATAAAAGATATGATTGAAAACAATTTAAAACCCTGGAATCAGGAAATTGGAAACATTAATAAATTACAATGAACAAATAAATTATGGATTTAAGAGAATTTATAGAACATCTTGACAAGACAAATCAACTGACAAAAATAAAAAAAAATGTATCTTCAGATTGCGAGATTGCAAATATCTTGAATAAATTAGACGGAAAGCCCGTCCTGTTTGAAAATGTAGATGACCAAAAAATCAAAGTAGTCGGAGGACTGTGTTCTTCAGCAAAAATTATTGCAGAGTCTTTAAATGTTGCAGATAATAAACTTGTTGAAAAAATGATTGATGCAATAGATAACCCAAAAGAGCCAAAAACAATCCAAAAAGCGCCATGCCAGGAAGTCCAAATAAGCGATGTCGATTTGTGCCAATTTCCATTTTTGATGCACAAAAAAGAAGACGGAGGAAAATACATAACCTGCGGAGTTTGCATAATAAAAGACCAAGATAATGGAGTCAATATGTGTATCCATAGATTGATGATTATTGGGAAAGATAAACTCGTCGGCAGAATCATTGAAGAAAGAGGCACAGACATAGCGCTGAAAAAAAATAGAAAATTAGAGATTGCAATATGCATCGGCAATTCAATGCCTGTCCTGCTTGCCGCCGCAACATCTTTAGAAAAAGATAAAAACGAACTTTCAATGGCAAATGCTTTTGAAAATACACATTTAGTCAAATGCAAGACTGTTGATTTAGAAGTCCCCGCAAATTGCGAGATTGTTCTAGAGGGAGAATTTACCGACGAACTCGTTGATGAAGGACCTTTTCTCGACCTGACAGAGACCTATGATATTGTGCGAAAGCAAAGAGCAATCAAAATAAAAAAAATAACAACAAGAAAAAATCCAATTTATCAGGCATTGCTCCCGGGAAAATTAGAGCACAAAATGCTTATGGGCATGCCAAAAGAGCCAACGATATTTAAGGAAGTAAATAAAGTATGCAAATGCCTTGATGTGTGCATTACTCTGGGCGGTTACTCGTGGCTACATGCAGTTGTAAAGATACATAAGAAAAATCCTGATGACGGAGTAAAAGCAATAGATGCTGCCTTTGTCGGACATAAATCATTGAAGCAATGCATTGTTGTAGACAAGGATATAGATATAAGAGATCCTTATGTAGTGGAAGGCGCAATTGCGACAAGAACTCAGATGGACAAAGACCTGTATTTATTTAAAAATCAACCAGGCTCTTCGCTGGATCCTTCAGGGGATTTGAGCAGCGGAAAAGCAAGAACCACTAAAGTTGGGATTGCTGAAACTACACCTGCGGGAAAGTGCTTAAATAAATTCAAAAAAGAAGGCGATCCTGATGTCGATTTGAATGAGTATTTGTG
>DAOVUW010000052.1 GCA_030632385.1 Candidatus Nanohalarchaeota archaeon | reverse complement strand
CTCTAAAATCAGAAGGTGCAATAACCATCAGTATTTTTCCTTTTATTTCTGTCTCTTCATTTGTTTCCATAATATTAATTTATCTTACAATAATATTACAACAATAAAAAATATAAAGATACTACAAGAGATGCAAAAAAATTGATATGTGTTGTAATTTATTTTCCTGCATAATTTCCTTATATATTTAATTTTGGAGGAATTAAAGAGACGGCAACACACAAATATATAAATATTAAAATCAATAAAAATAATGAATCGCATGATGTTGCGAATCAAATCAAATAAAGAGAATTATGAAATACGACATAACAACAATGGGTTCTGCAACAATAGATATGTTTGTAGATACAGATATTGCTGAATCAGGTCATATGATATGTTATCCTGTGGGGGCAAAACTGACTGTAAAAAACATGCAATTCCATATTGGCGGAGGCGGAACAAATACTGCGGTTTCATTTGCAAGACTTGGCTTAAACACAGCGTACCTCGGCAAAATAGGAGAGCATTTTAAGAAGGATATTTTAAATATGCTAAAAAAGGAAAATATTTCTTTTGTCGGAAAAGTGACAGATGACATGAATGATTATTCGATAATTCTCGACACCAAAGAACACAACAGGACAATATTAACCTATAAAGGAGCAAACAATAAACTAATGTTCAAAGACATAGATACTATTAATCTTAAAACCAATTGGTTTTATTTTTGTTCAATGATGGGAGCTGCTTTTGCAACGCAAATCAAATTAAGCAATTTTGCAAAAAAAAACAATATCAAACTTGCATTTAACCCGAGTTATTATCAAATAAGCAAATTCAGAGAAGAACTATACCAGATTCTGAAGAATACTACAATCCTAATACTCAACAAAGAAGAAGCCATAGGCTTAACTCAAAACATAACCAAAAAAGAAGATTCAAAAAAACTTAAAAAATTTTACGGCAAAAACTCAAGAAAAAATATGATTGATTTGATAAAAAAAATCCACAATGCAGGACCTCAAATTGTTTGCATAACAGACGGCAAAAATACAACATTTACTTATGATAGAAACACACTGTATGAATTCGAGCCGCACAAAGAAATTGTTGCATTAGAAAGAACAGGTGCAGGAGATGCATTTGCTTCCAGCCTTGTTGCTGCAATTGCAAAAGACAAACCTCTTGACTTTGCCCTTCATTTAGCAACAATAAATTCAGAATCAGTGATACAAAATTACGGTGCAAAAAATATTCTTTTGAGTTGGAATAAAGCATTGAAACAAATGAAAAAATATCCTCTTGAAATTAAAAAGAGTATAGTTTGATATTATTTTTTCTTAATCTGCTTTAATCTTAGTTTTTTGTCATCTATTGCTGTTTGAGTCCATTTGGTCTTTCTTGGATTTCTTATTTTCGCATTTCTCATGCATTTTGAACTGCAGTAGTAAAACCTGGTTCCGTCATTTTTTACAAATATATGACCGCTATTTATAAATTCCTTTGAACAAAAATTACATTTCATCAATATCACCTTATCGTCTTCCTGAATCTACATCGATTTTAGGAAGTATTATTATATCTTTTTTTCTCACAGGACCTATTATATTTCTAACAAGCACTTTGTTTTTATTTTCTCCATCCTTTATTATGCATTTTACTTTTGTAACACCTTTAGTCTCTGAATGTTCTAATACCTCTAATACTTCTGCTGGAACTGTATTTGCCATAATTATACTCTTCTTCCTTTTCTTCCTCCTTTCTTTCTCATACTGTCGTAATCAATAGGAGTTGTATCTTCTATTCTTATTATTCTTAATCCTGCCTGTATTAATGCTCTAATGGCTGGCTGTGCACCTTTTCCAGGAATCTTTGATTTAATTCCTCCCGGAGCTCTTACTCTTAAATACATGTTTTTTACGCCTCTTTCAAGAGCTTTTGAAGCAACTATTTTCGCAACTTTCATAGCCGGATAGGGAGTACCTTTCAATCTGCTCTTATCTGTAATAATTCCTGAACTACAACGAGCAATTGTTTCTGCACCGCTAATATCGGTAATTGTAATAATAGTATTATTCCCACTACTGTATAAATAGACAATTCCTGTTTTTTCATCAATATCTTTACTCATTTTATTCATCCTTTTTATTTATATTTTCTTCCTTGACGGTTTCTTTTGGTTTTATGTCTTTGGTTTCCTCTTTGATGTTTTCTTTGCTTTTATCTTGTGTTTTTTTAACTTCTTCCTTGACGGTTTCTTTTGGTTTTACATCTTCGGTTTTTTTAACTTCTTCCTTGACGGTTTCTTTTGGTTTTATGTCTTTGGTTTCTTCAACCTCTTTTTTTGTAGTTGCTTCTTCACCCCTGTCCAATTTAGGAGTTAATATAATTTTATTTTCTTCTTCTTTTTTAACAATGTAATTCGGCGAAAAAATAATAACCCCGTCAACTGATACATGTCGATGAACAACATATTGTCTTGCCTGCCCAGGTGTATTTGCAAGATTTAATTTGCATATTATTGTCTGCAATCTTCTCTCCATTACATCTTCTAATTTTAAAGCAAGTATACTTTCAAGGGATTTTTCATTTTGACATAATCCATAACTGTCTATTTTTTTAAATAAGAGATTTGTCTTTTCTTTATCTTTTTCTGCAATAAGCAACCTGGCTCTTTTTCTTAAATTTTTCCAGATATATTCCATTTTTCTTATTTCTCTTTTCCTTCTTATACCATACTTTTTTTTCAAAGCTCTTTCTTCTTCAAGCATCGTCATATCATATGGTCTTTTAGTCGACGAATAATGATTTTTAAATTTTCTTGGATCTCCCATTAATATCACTTATTAGTTTTTTTCTTAACTACACCTACCACGCCGTGCTTTCTGAAAGAATTCTTTGTTTTCTGACCTCTTGTAGGAAGTCCTAATTCGTGTCTTATTCCACGGTATGCTCTTATTTTTCTTAAACGTAAAACATCTTCTCTTAATTGCATTGTTAATTCAGGACCATATTTATGTTTTGTTTCTCCTGTTGAATAATCTTTTCTTCTATTCAAAATCCATCCTGGCAGCTTTTTATCAGCATTATTGACAATATCTTCTATTTTTTCAATCTCTTCTTTTGATAATTCTTTTAAGAGTTTGTTTTCATCAATTTTTGCTATTCTGCATATTGAAACAGATAAATTATATCCAATACCTTTTATTCCCATTAAAGCCATTTTAACTTTTTTTGAACCATCAAGAGTGGTCTTTAAAATACGAACTATTGATTCAATCGCCCTTTGTCCTTTTAATGTGTCTGCATAAAAGGATTCTTTCTTAGGCTCAAGTTTCTTTGTCTTTTTAAGTCCTGTTTTTTTTGTCTCCTTATCTTTTACTTTTTTCTTTGCCAGTTTATCTACCTCAAATCCTTTATAGAAGTTATAACCCAAAGATTTAAAAAAGTAGTTAATTATTCACATAAAAGGAGTATTAAAGGTGATATCATAGCAATGAATTTTAAGAAAAAAACAGACACAAAATATAAAGATAATTGGCTAAAAAAAAAATGGATTCCTATAAAGCCGCCTGTTTTTTTGGGAAATGAAATATTGGGTCATACGGTTTGCGCAAAAAATAATTCACCCGTAGGCAGAATAATAAATCCATCTCTTGGAACTTTAACAAAAAATACAAGAGATCATAACATAACTCTAAAATTAAAATTAGATGAAATTACAGAAGGAAATATCTGCATGGCAAAATATCATGGTCAGGAAATCAACAAGAATCAAATCACAATGGCTGTTAGAAGAGGATCTTCAAGAATCGATAATATAGAGATATTAAAATTTGATAATCAAAAAATACGGATAAAAACAATTGTGCTTACAATAAATCGCGTGTCTACAACAGTTAAACATTCAATAAGAGCTCATATAAAAAAAGAGCTTGAAGAAACCGTTGCTTCAAAAAAGACAATAGAAGAATTTTTGCCTGTCATCAATACAGGTAAATTTCAGATAGAAGCAATAAGACATTTGAAAAAAATCCATCCTTGTAGGGAACTTATTGTCAGAAAAATTGAAATTATTGCATAATTTTAATTCCTTCTCTTTTAAGTTTTTCAATAATGGCACCAACATTATTTTTTTCGTGATTATAAAATATTGTCTTAAAACCCATTTGTTTTGGGACAATGAGATTTGATTCTGTGTTGTCTATAAAAATACATTCTTCTGGAGGTATATTTAATGATTTCAATGCCTCAAAAAAAATTGATTTTTCTTGTTTTGTACAGCCAACTTCTGCAGACAGAATCAAGACATCGAACAATTTATCAAGACAGAATTTTTCAATCATTGCATCAAATCTTTCTTTTGTGTTGTCTGTAATTATTCCTGTCTTGTAATTGGTTTTTAGTTTCTCTGCCAATTCAAACATTTTTTCGTTTTTTGGAGTGCTGTCAAAAGCACCCTGCAACAGACCAATATCAATATCTTTTCCAATGCATTTACAGAACTCCTGCCAAAAAACCTCATATGAGAGTTTCTTTATTTTTAAAGGAGAAAAATTGTGCCGATAACAGGATATTATTTTTTCTTTTGGGATGCCTGTTTTTTTTTCAAGATAAACACAAGTCGTGTATGATCCTCTTGGGTCTGTCGTAAGGACACCATCAAAATCAAAAAATATTGCTTTTATCATAATATATTGCGTAAATACAAATAGATAATTGGTTATTCTATATTTCTATATTTTGTCAAAATAAATATTTTTAATTTTTCAAAAAATCAGATTATACGGATTTACTCAAATTCACCGTCAATTTTTTCCCCGCAAAATTTACATTTAGAGTCAACAACATTGTTTTCTGAAATTAAATACCTATTTCTTTTTATTGCTATTTTTTTGCAGTTGGGGCAAATTGTATCTTCACCACCATCCAAATCGACATTACCTACGTACACATATTTTAATCCTGTTTCTTCTGCTATTTTTTTTGCTCTTATCAATGTTTTTTGCGGTGTCGGAAGAAGGTCTATCATTTTATATACTGGGAAAAAAGCAGAAAAATGAAGCGGAACTTCTGCTCCCAATTCTTCTTTGACAAAATCTGCAATCTTTTTTATTTCTTCATCAGAATCGTTTTTTGATGGAATAAGCAGTGTTGTCACTTCAAGCCATGTATTTGTTTTTGCAACAAGCTTTAAAGATTCCAAAACACCTTCTAATTTCGCTCCAACTATTTTTAAATAAAAATCTTTGTTGAACGATTTTAAGTCAATATTAACTGCATCCAAATATGGCCGGATTAATTCAAATGTTTTTTTAGAAAAATATCCATTGCTTACAAATATATTTTTTATGTTATTTTTTTTTGCCAGCTTCATGGTATCCAGAGCATATTCCGCAAATATTGTCGGTTCATTGTAAGTGTATGCTATTGTTTTGCAATTGTATTTTTTTGCCAATTCTACAATCTCTTTAGGACTTATTTCTTCCTGTCTGACATTGAAGCCTCCTTTTGGTGCCTGTGAAGAAATGTAATTCTGGCAAAACATGCACCTAAAATTGCACCCTATTGTTCCAAAAGATAAAACCGAAGAAGCAGGATAAAAATGAAACAAAGGCTTTTTTTCTATGGGGTCAATCCCAATGCCTGTTGTCTTGCCCCAAACGGTACTGTACAAGACTCCTTTTTTATTTAATCTAACACCACAAATGCCTCTTTTTCCTTCAGCGATTATGCAATTGTGACGGCATAACTGACACTGAATGAACTCTCCTTTTTTTTGCCAAAGGATTGCTTTTTTCATCAATATACTTGTTTTTGATATTTATAAATATTGTGTGGCAAAAAATTATGTAAAATTCAAACAACATAAATGATTGTTTTCTCAAAACAATATATCTACTTTGCATTATATTCTGTTTCCTGATTATATCTGTTGACTATGCCGACCATTTTTATTCTTCAGCAAACAAATCTTGGAATTGGCTGCATCATCACTATAATCAAAATCAACACATTTGCATAAATCCTTGCTAATTTCCTGAACCTGCTTAAAATCGCATTGATTGTCTTTTTCCAACTGCTTTTGAGATTCCCCAATATTCACATAAGATTTAACTTCAATAAAGTCGGGATTCGCCCTTTTTATCAATTTTGCATATTGAGGAAAATATTTTTCATCTGTATTCAATCCATTAATCATAGTCATTCTAAGTACAGTCCTGCATTTCAATCTTTTCATTACATCCAGGCTTTTGCCGAATAACCCCCATGCATCTTTTTGCTTCGGTCTCGAAATCTCAAGGTATTTCTCCTCGTTTGGAGCAGAGACTGAAATAT
>DAOVUW010000062.1 GCA_030632385.1 Candidatus Nanohalarchaeota archaeon | reverse complement strand
TATAAGATACCATGTTGCGTCCTTCTGGAAGACTGTCGGGGTTGGCATAACCCCACTAACAAGCCCATTTACTATCGCGCTATCGCTTTGCCACGCCGAGCCAGTCCAGTTGTAACCGAGGAATTTGGAGCCCAGTAGAGGGTGCCAATTACCTGTTATAAGATACCATGTTGCGTCCTTCTGGAAGACTGTCGGGGACGAATAAGCTCCAACATCACCAAGCCCGCTCACGATCCCACTGTCACTTTGCCACGCCGAGCCAGTCCAGCTGTAGCCGTTGAATACTCCATCACTTTCGCCTGCTATAAGATACTCACCCGATCCTGCCTGCCCTCTGTAGTTCATCCACGCCTCAAACGTAATCGCATCAGTGATATCCAAACTTGTGCTATCTGCAACAGAAACATAATCATTAACTCCATCAAATTTCAATGCATTTCCGAATTTACCTGAAGTCAGTTGTGCTGCATTAGATGAAATATTCCCCCAATACATGGCTTCTTCAAATATTATTCCAGACTTCCAAGTATTATCAGCAGCCCAAATATTCACATATGCTCCAGCACCAGTACTCCAATCCCCATCATTTAAGTTTCCAATTGAGGAAGCGCCAGCATTCCAATTTGAACCATAGTTAATGTAATTGTTGTTTCCTATGGTTATCCAAGATGAACCATTATAACAACTCGTACCAATAATGTTTGGCGATTGAATTCCTGAACGAATTCTTAATGAAATTAAATTTGGATTTGAATTCCAACAATCCAAAGGCATTGATATATTTTCGGTTGTCGTGCCTGTAGAATGGTCGAGACCGGTTTTAACTTGCCATAAACTTATATTTAATGAATTAACTGGTTTTGTATAATTTATATACATATCGCCATATTCCAGCATACCAGTCAATATAAACGTATATGTGCCCGTATTCACTCCACCACAAACGGTACCAACATTTGCAGTCTCTTGATAACAATATGCAGGCATATTTTTTCCGTCATTCCCATATTTTGAAGAATCCGAAATATAATTCGTGCTATTTATGCTCTCAAATCTCCACCAGCCCACAAGAGAATAATTCCAGTCAATAAATGAAGTAAGATGATCTGAATCATTCACAGTAACATTTACACATATGTAATTTTCATTCACATCAACACCATCACTGGGTGTTGGAGATACAAAAAAAATAGATGGATTGTTGGCAGAAGCAATATAAATCATTGAAATTATAGAAATGCAAATAAAAAATAAAAAAATTGAATGCTCTGCTAAATCATATTTTACTTTTTTTTTAAAATTCATAATTAATATGTACCTTTAATTTTATATATATGTCTTATAAAAAAAGAAACAACTTTCTATCTCATATCTATTTGCCTCTTGTACTGTACTGCGCTATTTAAAATTATTTAACAGTAACACTCTTCGCCAGATTTCTTGGTCTGTCCGGATTCTTTCCGCATTCCAATGCCAGATAATACGCCAAAAGCTGTTCGGGAATTATGCACATAATAGGATAAAATATTTCATCTACTTTTGCTATTTTGATGTGATGATCATAAACATTGCTTTCTTTATCGCTTATGCCAATTATTTGCGCCCCTCTTGATTTTGTTTCTTCTGCATTTGAAAGTGTTTCAAGATATGTATAGTCATTTGGATTTATCGCAACAACAGGAGATTTATCTTCTATCAATGCAATTGTTCCGTGCTTTAATTCTCCCGCAGGCATTCCTTCTGCATGGATATACGACAATTCCTTTAATTTCAATGCACCCTCTGATGCAACCGCAAAATTTATGCCTCTTCCAATATAAAAAAAGTCTCTTTGTTCTTTAGTTGCTTTTGCTATTTTTTTGGTTGTTTTTATTGTATCAGCAATATCGTTTTTTATTAAATCTGAAATTTTCATTAATTTTTTATTGGCATATTCTATTTTATTATCCATTGCAAATGCAAGAACATAAAAAATAATTATCTGAGCCAAAAAGCTTTTTGTTGCAGCAATCCCTATTTCCGGACCGCAATTAAGATACAATACTTCATCACTCATCCGTGCAATTGTTGAATCCGCTACATTTACAATTGAATAAATCTCTGCTCCGTTTTCTTTCGCCTGTTTTAATCCTTCTAAAACATCTGCTGTTTCTCCACTTTGTGATACTGCAATAATGAGTGTATTCTTATCTATTGATTCACCAAAATATCCAAATTCAGAAGACATCACAACATCACAAAATTTTTCGCCGATTTTAGAAAATAAATATCTTCCAATAAGCGCTGCATATCTTGAACTCCCGCAGGCAGTAATTATGACCTGTTTTGAGCGCAATATCCCTATTGCCATTTTCATTAATTTCTCATTATCTTGTAATGATGCTTTCTTTATAATTTCGGGCTGTTCGAGTATTTCTTTAATCATAAAATGTTCATGTTCATTTTTGGTTGCAGTCTTGTCATCCCACTCAATGATTTTAATTATTTTTTCCTTTTTTTTATCTGTTTTTAAATCTATAATTTCTATTCCCATATTATTCATTCAGACGGATTATCATCTCTCCTATCTCCTTTAAATTATTGAAAATATAATTTGGTTTTGCGCTTTTTATTTTCTCTTCATCACACATTCCTTTTACTGCAATTACATTCATTTTTGCGCGTTTTCCTGCATTGATTCCTGCCGGACTGTCTTCTATGACAATACATTCCTTGGCTTTAAGCCCATATTTATTTTTTGCAAGAAGATAGCATTCTGGGTGTGGCTTGTGATCAATTACATCTTCATTTGAAATGTAAAAGTCAATAATATTGCGCACATCCAATAAATCAATTCCTTGTTCAACAATCTTTTTTGGAGTTGCAGAAACAATTGCAATTTTAATTCCATTGGCTTTTAATGCAAAAAGAGTCTCTCTTGCATAAGGCATAATATTTGATTTTCCTGGAAGAATACAACAGCATTTTTCCAAAAGCTGTTTTGTCGCGCAGTTTATTTTATTTTCTTTTTGAAGTTCGTCATATTTATCTTTCAGAAACATTTTCAGCATATTTTGGTGACTGATTCCACCATGAGCATAAAATTCTTTCTTTGTCAATCTTACGCCGTATTGATTTAGTACATGGGTCCATGCACAAAAATAAACATCATAATTATCCAATAAAGTCCCATCGAGATCAAACAATACTGCTTTTATATTACCCATTTAATCACTTTTTCAAATATGTTTTTATTATTTAGTATTCCACACCCCATGTGCTCATCTTCTGTCAGCAAAATAACATTATCTGTTTGCTTTTTAACTAATGCATCATAAATAAAAATACTATTGCCCGCATCTACAGTTTTATCATTTTTCCCATGAATCAAAAATAATTTTTTGTTTTCTAAATTATTTATTATTTTTCTCAAATCCATTTGAAGAAAAGTATTCATATTTTTTTCTTTTATTCTATGGGTGTATTTCCATAATTTTTCGATATAATCCAAATGTTCTTTGATTTCTTTTTTAGTCCAGTTAAGAGGAAGAGCAATTGAAATCATTTTGTTTATGTCTTTTCTCATTGAAGCACACATTAAAACCATACTTGCTCCAAAACTGCCTCCACAAAGAACAATTTCATCTATATTATAGTCAGGAAAATTATCTTCCGAATAATCAATTTTCTTTGCTTTAATTAAGTCGATTGCCGTATTTATGGATTCAATAGAATTATTTAAATTAAAATCGCCATCACTGTCATAAGTTCCTGCATATTGGGGACAAACAACAATAAAATTATTTTCTATAAAATTTCTGACAACAATATCTCCGTTATTTAGAGGTCTTCCGGGAAGTCCATAAGCAAATACAATTGCTTTTTTGATTTTTATTTCCGGGCAATAATGGATTTGAAATACAATTCCTTTGTATTTTGTCCGTATTGATTTAATTTTTAACTCCATATTTTACTAATTTTGCAACTCTTATTCCAATGTTTTTAATTGTCTGGATTCCTGTTTCGTCATTTAAAATAGCATCTTGATTTTTGGAAGAGCCGATTCCAATTCCACCGAAATGAGCTGTTTTTTGGTCGCTTACGATAATCATTTCATGCAGAAGCATAAATCTTATTATTGTCATACATGCATGTTCCTGTCCTCCATTTCGTGAAGCCCCAACAGCAATTGCTCCACCAATCTTGTTTTTGAGTTTCATCCCCTGTCTTCTCAAAGGCAATGTTCTATCTATTAAATCTTTGAGCAAACCAGAGATATCTGCAAAATAAGTCGGAGTTGCAATTATTATTCCATCTGCTTCAACCATTTTTTGCAGAATCTCTTCTACATCGTCATCTACAGGACATTGTTTTTCAACACATATATTACAGTGAGTGCATTGCTTTATTTCTTTTTCACTCAAAAAAATCATTTCTGTTTCAATATCTTCTTTTTCTGCCTCTTTCATTGCAATATCCAAAGCAAGTGCTGTATTGCTTTTGTTTCGCGGAGAACCGCAGATTCCTATAATTTTCATAATATAAATTACCCCTTAATAATATATGGCAGGATATCTCTTAAATCATTGCTTTTTACAGATACATCTGCTATTTTTCTGATTTTTTTGTTTGGATTAAAACCAATGGATTTTCCTGCAATCTCAAGAAAGCAGATATCTGAACTGCCATTTCCGACAGCCACAACATCATCTAATTCTATTTTTAATTTTTTGCATAAATCAGTCAGGACTTTTCTTTTGCATACATTATGGTTGACACAATTCGGATAACATATTTTTTCATTGTAAGGCGTGATTAATTTTCCTGTAAGTATGCTGTTTTTTACATCCAGTTCATTTGCAAAAGCATAATCAAAATCTAATTTCTTTTTTATATGGTCTGTAACTATTGAAAATCCATCGCTTATTATTGCCAACAAATATCCTTCTTTTTGAAGTGTTTTTGCAAC
>DAOVUW010000056.1 GCA_030632385.1 Candidatus Nanohalarchaeota archaeon | reverse complement strand
TTTGTATTTTTCATTTATTTCTTTGATGAAATTATCTCTTGTGACTTTTGCAACAATAGATGCTGCACTGACAATCTTGTATTTTGAATCTGCCTTAAATTCAAGAAATATCTGAACATTTTTTTTTGCTTTTTTAATAAATTCCTCTTTCATGTTTTTTTTAGTTGAAAAACAATCAATGTAAATCTCTTTTGCTTCAGAAGAAGAAATAATATCCAAAGCACATTTTTCTTCAATATCATTTAATGAAATCTCTGCCATTTTTCTGTCTATTTCTTCTACTTCGACAATACCCATAATTGCTTTTGACTCTGTAAGTTTTGTCAGAACAGAGTATAATTCTTCTCTTTTTGTTTTTGATAATTGTTTTGAATCTTTTAACCGGGATTCTATTTGGATAAATTCATTGTTATTTTCATCTATTTGATATCCGCACATAACTAAAGGTCCTATGACGCATCCTCTTCCAGCCTCATCAATTCCAAGAATTTTCATATTGTAAACAATATAGGAAGCAATTAAATATTTATCATATTATTTATTGTATGAACGAAAAGACAATTAAAGCACAAGTAGAATTTATCGGAATAGGCGGCGGGAGAAAAGCGATGCTTAGCCAAAAAATAAAGACTGGTGGAATTTACTTGAGATTTGATAAAAACAATGTTAATACAGGAATTTTTATAGATCCTGGGGTAGGGGCATTCATAAGAGGGTTGGAACAAAAAATAAGCTTTAAGGAAATTGATGCTTTATTAATATCTCATTGTCATACAGATCATATAAATGATGCACCTGTCTTAATAGAAGCAATGACGGATAGTGGAAGAGATAAAAGAGCAGGGTTATATGGCTCAAAAACAGCAATCCAATATATTAGCAATTATCATAAAACATGTCTAAAAACAGTGAAAATATTTAAAGAATATGAAGAGTTTGACGTAAATAACCTATCTATTCAAACGACAAAAACAATCCATACAGAAAAAAATAACACTGGATTTATTTTTGATAACTCCATAGGATATAGTTCTGATACAACTTATAAAAAAGAAATAGCAGAGCAATATAAAAATCTAGATATCCTTATTTTAAATGTCTGTTTTTTCAAAAACCCTTACAAAAATAAAGATGTTAACTATGGGCAGCATCTTGATGCTTATGATGCAGTTGAATTTTTAAAAATTGCAAAACCAAAAATATGCATATTGTATCATATTGGAATAAGCATCTTAAATCATGGTTTTGAGAAAACAAGAAATTTCATTCAAAACAATTCAGGAATAAATACAATCATTCCTAAAATAGGAAAAAAATATAAATATGTTTGTTGATAAAAATTATGGCAATAAAAAAAGCATGCACTACTAAAAATAATACGCTCGAAAATTCAAAGAAAAATGCAAATTTCAAGATAATAAAAAAGAAAATAGTTATAAAAAATGCACGTCCTGATGGAGAATCTATTTGTATTCCTTATATTAGAATTTACGGAGAGGGACCTAAAGTTGCAATCATTGGAACACAGCACGGGGATGAATTTTTTTCAATTGCAATAATTGATGAATTTTTAAAATTGAATTCTTCAACAAAAGCAGACTTAACTGTATTTCCTCTTGCAAATCCTTCTGCTTTCAACATATCTAACAGAAGAAGTCCGATAGACAATCAGGATATGAACAGAAAATGGCCCGGTAAAAAAAATTCAACTATAACAAGCAGAATGTGCTATCATATTTTTAAAACAATAAAAGACTGCGATTATATACTTGATTTGCACAATGGAAACAAAAACATCCGCGATGCTCCGCAGATAAGAGTTCATAAATCAAACAGAAAACAAACAGAAAACCTGTGCAAATATCTCGGCATTGATTTTTTTATCAATCATTCAGATACAAAGCACACACTTGTGGAAGAACTGCATGCAATTGGAAAAATCGCCATCTGCATAGAAATAGGCGAAGGTAGAAGAATGGATAATTTTTATCTTGCAAAAGGAACAGACATAATAAAGAAATTCATAGACTATGCAACAAACCCATCTGTTGCAAAAGAAAAAACAAAGCATATTGATGAAGAAAAAATAAAGAAAATTCATGCTTCAAAAAGCGGTCTTTTTATTCCTAGTGAAAAAGCGCTCGGCAAAAAAACAAAGAATATCGGAACTCTTGTAAATATATCTGATTTTAGTGAAAAAAAAATCACCCTTAAAAAAAGCCACAAACTCATGAGTTTGTGCGTTGGAGGTGTAGTATCTAAAGGAGAATTGCTTGCTCGGTATGTTGAATAAACTGTGCTTTTTTTATCGTAAATAAACACCAGTATTGTCTAGTACAACATAACAAAACATTAAAAATAGTGTATTCCAATAAATTATATAAACTTATATCTATTTTATTATAATGAAAAACTTCTCTGGTCTTACCTCTGAACAAGCAAATGAAAAACTAAAAGAATATGGCCCTAATGAATTAAAGGAATCCAATAAATTTTCTACATTTAAAATTTTTGTTAGGCAAATAAAAAAAAATATGCTTATTTACTTGCTCTTCGCTGCCGCTCTAATGTCTTTTTTTGTCGGCAAATACATTACAGGATATGCTATTCTTGGAGTCATATTTGTTGTTGTAGTGGCAGGATTTATTCAGGAATACAGGGCAGAAAAATCGATAAATGCATTGAAAAGAATGATTATGCCTCTTTCTATTGTCATAAGAGACAGTAAAGAAATTGAAATTCCTTCAAAAAATATTGCTGTGGGAGAGGTTATTGTCCTGCGAACTGGTGAAAAAATCCCTGCTGACTGTCTTATACTGGAAGCAAAAGAATTGACTGTAAATGAATCTGCATTGACAGGTGAGTCAAAAGAAGTAAATAAATATGCATCAATAGATGAAGAAAACCAAAATAAGAATAATTTAATTTTCATGGGGACTTATATCCTCAATGGAAGATGTACTGCAAAAGTCTTGCATACCGGCATGAATACAGAATTTGGAAAAATCGCAGGAATGATTTCAGCGGCAGAAAAAGAACTGCCACTCCAGAAAAAAATAAATGACATAGTAAAATACATGACTATCTTTGCAATAATTATTTCACTATTAACTGGTTTTATTATGTTCGTGAGAGTACCGTTTTCTTACGAAGTTTTAGTGGAAATTCTTATTGTAGTTATTGCTCTGTGCGTATCGGCATTTCCTGAAGGACTTCCTGTTGTATTGATCACAATACTTGCGAGAGGAACATGGAATATGGCAGACAAAAATGCAATAGTGAACAGGATGTCAATAATTGAGACTCTTGGCGAGACTACAGTAATATGTTCTGATAAAACAGGGACGCTAACAAAAGGAGAAATGACTGTAAAGAAAATATATCTGGACGGCAAAATGATTGATGTTGAAGGCACAGGCTATGTTTCTAAGGGGAATTTTTTGTACACCAACCAGAACAATCAAAAAATAAATGTTGGAAAAAACAAAGATCTGAATTTTTTGCTAAATGCATCTGTAATATGCAATGACTCAAGAGTTGAGCGCACAGACCATAAGGATGAATATAGAGTAAGCAGTGGAACGCCAACAGAAGCTTCATTGTTGATAATGTCTGCCAAAGCAGGAATTTTCAGGGATGATTTAAACTTTATTCTTGAAGAAGAACTTCCATTTAATTCAAAAAGAAAAAGAAGGACGGTACTGAGCAAAGAAGGAAAAGACAGGTATGTTTATTCAATAGGCGCTTCGGAAATATTAACAGACAAATGCAAATTCATTCAAAAATCAGGCAAAACTATTGAATTTGACAAACCTGAAAAACATAAAATTGCTCTCATCAATGAAGAACTCACGCAACAAGGGTATCGTCTTATGACTGTCTGCTACAAACAAATAGATACTCCTCAAAAGACAATTACTGAAAACAATATGATTTTCCTCGGGTTGCTTGCAATCTATGATCCTCCAAGAGAGGAAGTTCCTGATGCTCTGAAATTATGCAAAGAGGCAGGAATAAAAGTCAAGATAATCACCGGCGATAATAAAGATACTGCAAGGCAAATAGGAAAACAAATCGGGATTGATGGCAATGTTATTTCAGGCGATGAAATAGAACAACTTACAGATTATGAACTTTCAAAAATAGTAAATGATACTGCAATATTTGCAAGAGTCCAACCAGAGCATAAATTAAGAATAGTAAATGCATTCCGACAAAACGGAGAAATTGTTACAATGACCGGCGATGGCGTAAATGATGCTCCTGCTCTGAAGCAAGCACACATCGGGGTTGCTATGGGAAAAAACGGAACAGATGTCTCTCGTCAGGCATCAGATCTAATCTTAAAGGATGATAATTTTGCAACTATCGTATATGCCATCAAGGAAGGAAGAATCATTTTCAACAACCTGCAAAAATGCGTGGCATATCAGATTTCTATTAATTTTGCCCAGTTGTTCCTTATTTTTTTTGCAATAGTATTAGGCATGCCCCTGCCATTGGTCGCAATGCATATATTATTCATGAATCTTTTTTCAGACGAGGTTACGGCAATTGCCCTTAGTTTTAATCATTCTTCCAAAGATATAATGAAAACACGCCCGAGAAAAAAGTCAGGGATATTGAACAAAGAACTTTTATCAATGATTTTGACGGCAGGAAGTATAATGTGTATTGTTTCGCTCTGTGTTTTTTACTATGTACTCAACGTTCTGGGACAATCAGAAACTGTGGCGCAAACAACCACATTGATGACCATGATATTTTTTGCAATAGCAAATGCCTTTAATTTCAGATCCTTTAGAAAAACTGTATTAGGTCGTTCCTTGTTTGCAAATAAATACCTGATTTGGGCTTCTGTAATTTCTGTTTTGCTGAGTTTAATTATAGTGTTTTGGACTCCGATGAATATTATCTTTGAAACTGCCCCTGTTGGTTTGTTTAACATAACTCTTGCATTTTTTGCATCTTTATCTATTGTACTTGTCTTTGATGGATTGAAGATGTTGTTGAATCGAAAAAGAAAGGAAAATTTATATAATTTAAAAGGATAATAAAAGATATGAAATTCATGTTGAATTCAAAACCAATTATAATGCGGATTACAATGGTTTTTTTGTTTATTGGAAGTTTATATATATTGAAATACTTTAATCTTCTTCCAATAAACATAGGGGTGATAATATTAGGTATTTGCTTTTATATTCTTGGTCAATATGTTATATTTAACAAATTATTTTCTCGTTACTTTTTTTACTTCGATCACAAAAAAACAATTAATGGTCTGGTAATTAGTTCCCCTGCTTTATATTATATTCTTTCTCCATTATTGGTTTGTTTTTACCACTCGTGTGGTGACTTACCAATAAGACCATTTATGAATATGATAATGATATTTATTATAACTCTCTTAATGAGTTTAACATATTTTACAATAGAGGCTTATGATTATTTTATTGGAAAAACAGACAACCTGCTAAAAAAAAGTATAGATGTTGTTGTGATGCTAATAGCTTTAGCAATCTTCTTTTCTTTAATGCGACTCTTGTTTTAATCCACAGATTTCCACGAGATTTTATTTTCATTTATTTTGTATTAATCGCAAGAATCTTGTGGCTATCCACAGATTACCCAGTTTCCACGGGATTAAAAGATAAATTCACCAATCCTGATTATCTTGTGTTAATCGTAAGAATCTTGTGGATTTCAACAGTTCTGCACTTTCTTGTACTTTCCTGTGGATTCAAGTCTCTTGATGCTTTCGGGTTTTTCTAAATAATTAATGATGTTATTATGTGCATCAATCTCAAGAACGCCCAAACTGGATTTCACTTTTTTCTCAAAAGTACACACAGTCATGACAGGTGAGTAAGATTTGTGATGCTCGTACGCATCTTTGAAATTCAATG
>DAOVUW010000068.1 GCA_030632385.1 Candidatus Nanohalarchaeota archaeon | reverse complement strand
GTGGATATTTTTGGACAGAAGGAGGACATATAGATACTGTGGGAGATGGTTATGGTGAAAAGGAGATGAAAGAATATATTAAGAAACAAGGAAGAGATTATAAGCAATTGAACTTAATCTATTTTGCTAAATAGATACCCCTGAGCTCTGCTCCGGCGGGTTGTTCATTTTAAATTTTTTAAAATAAGGAAATAATTTTTGATTGATAAATTCTGTTAAATCATCCCCTGTAAGTTCTTTATGATAATCTATTTTGCCGTTTTTATCTTTGGGAACTGCCCAAACACTCCATTGAAATTCCGGGCTAATGATACTGACAAAAGACTCCTCTCTTAATTGTGCAGATGTTTCTTTTTCTTTTTCAAGGTCGTCAATATATTTTAAAAAAAGAATCCATGAGGTTTGTTCTACATAATCCAATTCACTACTGCAACCTGCATCTTTCCTGAGAATATCATCTATATTTTTAAAAATTTGTTCAAACATTTTATATTTCCTCTGATTCTTATTTTCAATAAGACACTTTTTTTGCCATATTTTTTTCCAAAAGATGCACACTTAATTTTTCTTTATTTTCTAAAAAAACTTCAGCAACATATCTTCCGTATTTTCCGACCTTAAATATCTGTATTAAAACTTCTTTCTTGTCAATCAGTTCTTTCACATATTCTTTTACTTTTAATCCTTCTGGTCTTTCTTCGCCCCGTATCTCCGGCGTATCAACATCTACAAGTCTTAATCTTTGGTAGGTTATTATTCTAAATCCCAAATCAATATCGACATCAAAAGTATCGCCATCAATTACTTTTAATACATTGGCTTTGTAGATATACTCGCCTTTTTTTAGTTTTTTATTTTCACTTACCATAATTCTATCAATATTCATTGATTTACAAGCTTAAATAAATTTGCAGGGCATTTGAAATCAAATCAGACTAATTCTAAAAATAAATAATTATGATAAGCGTGAATACAGAGAAAACCCCGAGAATTCCAACAAATTTAGCATAAGTCTCGACAGAACCAATCATGAACCTGAATAAAAACCATCCTAATCCGAGAAAGAAAAGAAAGACTATCAACAATTCCAGGGGCGATGAGTAGGCGGCTTCTTCTTTTATAATTATAGCGCATTGAATGAATGTATTGATTACTTTAATTAATCCACTTGCAATTCCGCCTATGACAAAAAATACCATTTCTCTCAATAATGTTATAATTTTGAGAATCATATTATTATAAAAATTATATCTTTAAATTTATTACATTAATATATTAATAAATATGGATAAAAATAAATCTTCTGATGTTTGCAGTTACACTTTTCTTCCTGATGAAAAAGTCCTGAAAGTAAATTGCCTTAACTGCATATATGGCGCTAGCATAGAAGATTTTCCGGAATGTATGGCAAGAACCATAGATAAACTCATACAGGAAAAAACAACAAAAGACATAATCCTTTCTCAAACAAGAGATTTTGAATATGATTACAATCAGGTGATATTGTTAAAACAAATCGCAAATTCTTTTATCTATCTTGTAAAAGATAAAAAAATCATCGGTCCTTCAAATGTGTCTAAATTACATCACGCGAAAGTAATTTCCAAAAGAACTGCTTTTTTGCAAAAGTTGATTACTGTAGATTACAGAAGAGATCCAGTAGGGGCTTACGTTACCCTCAAAAGAGAAATAAGACATATTAAAGCAGTGATACTGACAGAAAGATCATTTAAATTAAGAGAAGATTTGAAACATTATTTGAGTTCTCTGGATTTTATAAAAGACACTTTTGAAAAAACAAATATAATAACTATAGTAAAAGATAGATTAGTTGGTTATGAAGTAGGAAATCGTGCTTTGTATCGTGAAATATTTCATCCTCTTATTAGACCTAATTTTATGCTTACACGGTATATGATGATCCCTCCAAAAAATTCTTTTCAGATAGATCAGTATTTTTGCGGAGAAGGCACTGAAGTTAAAATATACAAAATAGAAGGACAGACACAGTTTTTTTATCACATCATCCCCCCCGAATTCAGATTGAGCGAAGATGAATACATGCTTTTGGATGTTGCGCGTCAATATATGAGCGAACACAAACCAACGCAGACCGATTTTGCAGATCCTGAAAAAATGAGAGAACTATTTTATAATGTTGGCTATGATATGATTACGGAAATTGCGCAAACCACAAAAAAAAAAATTTCAAAGGAACAAATAGAGAAACTTGCCCGAATACTAACAAGATATACAGCAGGGTATGGAATAATAGAAATTATTCTTGAAGATGAAAATATACAGGATTTATTTATTAATGCACCCCAGGGAAGTACGCCAATATATTTGCTTCATGCAAAATATGAAGAATGCATAACAAATATGATTCCTTCAGTAGATGAAGCAAAAGGATGGGCGACAAGATTTAGGATTGAATCAGGAAGACCTTTGGATGAAGCAAATCCGATTTTAGATACTGAAATTGACTTTCCGGGCGGACGGGCAAGAATAGGAGCAATCTCAAAAAACTTATCGCCAGGAGGTCTTGCTTTTTCAATAAGAAGGCATAGAGATAAGCCGTGGACTTTTCCGTTGCTCATACATTACAAAGCATTTAATGCTCTTGCTGCAGCGCTCTTGAGTTTTTTAATTGATGGAGCAAGAACAATGCTCTTTGCAGGAACAAGATCTGCGGGAAAATCATCAATTCTTGGCGCTTCTCTTACTGCTTTGCTTAAAAGATATCGTATAATTACTGTTGAAGATACACTTGAATTGCCTGTTGATGCATTAAGAGAGTTTGGATACAATATTGTTCCAATGAAATCCCGTTCTGTTCTTACACATATTGAATCTGAAATACCTACAGAAGAGGCAATAAGAGTAGCATTGCGTCTTGGAGATTCATGCCTTATTATCGGAGAAGTAAGAAGCAAGGAAGCTTTGGCGTTATATGAATCAATGAGAATCGGAGCGCTTGCAAATCTGGTTGCCGGTACAATTCACGGAGATTCCCCGTATGGAGTATTTGACAGAGTAGTAAATGATCTTGGTGTTCCACCCACTAGTTTTAAGGCAACCGATATAATTGTAGTCATGAACAAATTAAAGAGCGCAGACGGACTTCACACATATCGAAGGCTGGTTGAGATAACAGAAGTTCTAAAAGACTGGACTGATGATCCTCAAAAAGAAAAAGGATTTGCCCCTTTAATGGTGTATAACTCGAAAACAGACCAAATTGAACCAACAGAATTATTTCTGAATGGAGAGAGTACTATTTTAAATGATATAGCAGACAAGATTGCTGACTTTAAAAATAACTGGGATTTAGTATGGAATAACATCAAATTAAGAGAAAAAATAATACAGACTATGGTGGATTACGCTCATAAAATAAATAATTTGGATGTAATAGAAGCAGACTTCTGGATTGAATCAAACAGTAGATTTCATTCATTTCAGGGAGATGTAAAAAAAGAGTACGGTTCTTTAGATAGCGACAAAATATTTGATAAATGGAATACCTGGTTTATTGAAGCGAAAAAAAAATTTAAAGATAAATCAGAGGAATAAAAGTTGGAGTAAAATATGCCCTTAGCAGTAACTCATGTAATATTGACAATAGTATTGATTGATTTATACAGAGATTATATTTTGAAAAATAAAAAATATTTTACAATGCACACAGTTATGATTGCAGGCATTGCCGGACTTTTGCCAGATATAGACATCCCATTGAGCAAAATATTTGCTCTGTTTAGTATCCATATAGACTTGATTGAACATGGCATGATAACGCACACACCTATTTTTGGCTTGATTTTTCTTATACCTGCATTTTATTTTTTAAAAAAAGAAAATAAGACAATGGCATATTATTTCTTTGCAATAACATTTGGTATTTTATTTCACATCTTTTTGGACTTTCTTCTTGGCGGCGGAAGATATGAAGGAATAATGCTTTTCTGGCCAATCTTAGATCAGCCATACAAAATTCATTTATTGAGACATTACGGACAAAATCTATTTGTATCTCTTGATGCGATAATTCTATTGTTGTGGCTTTATCATGAAGAAGTTAAGCATAAGATTAAAGATTTTATATAATTGTGAATTTAAAAAATTAAATCTACTGGATTATTTTTGGTCATACGCACAAGACCAAAAATAAGCTTAAAAGTAGAATTACTCGTAAGGAAACTTTAATGATTATTTTTGGTCATACGCACAAGACCGAGTATCTCCGAACGAACAAAAATATAAGTAATACCCCCTCTATATTACATAGGGTATGGGGAGATAAAACTCATGACAACT
>DAOVUW010000072.1 GCA_030632385.1 Candidatus Nanohalarchaeota archaeon | reverse complement strand
GGAATTTTTGGAACAGGAGAAGGCCTCTATGAGGTGATGTATAGTGAAAAGTGTTATGGTTGCCGTAACGTTTATAAATCTTCAGATTTGATTAACTGCGCCTATTGTTATAATTGTATTAATTGTGAAGATTGTTTTAACTGTGATAATTTAACCAATAAAAGTTATTGTGTAAATAATAAAAAATGGGATAGTAAAAAATATTATAGATTTGTAGAAGTAGTGCGTAAATTATAATATTGGAAAAATAAATAGAATTATTGACTTTTTGGGCAAAAATTAGACTTTTTGTGCAGAAGCTACTTCTTGGGCAAAGCCTACAGAAGTTATAAATTTATAAGATTCCTTAGGCGGTAAATTTCCAATAGTATATCCATTATATTCTAAAAAAGAATTACACGCTATTATAGCTGTTCTTTTATTTCCATCTGAAAAAGGATGTTTTGATGCGATATTATAAAAAATAAATGCCGCTTTTTTTTTCAATTTTTCTTTCTTATTTTCTGAATCATTATATATTTCTTTAACATATTCTATTGTGTAATTCAAATTACTTTTTGACATATATCCTCTGCTTATTGGGTCATCACTTTGTTCATACATTCTTATTATTAATTTTCTCAAAACAGAGATATAATGCACAGGTAAGTATATTATGTCATTATTTTCAAATGACTTTTATTTTCTTTTTTAATGAATTTATCAAAAAACATATTAAAAAAAGAAGTAAGTTTCATAAAATAATTATCTATTTTGTTTGATTCTTTTTCTTCTTCAGACATAGTATTATTATAATTAAAATAATTTAAACTATTGTTCAACATAACTCATTTTGCCTAAAAAGTGTCTCTCTTACACAAAAAGTCGTTAAAAATAACTAGTTTTTAGGCGAAGCTTCCTATGTTTATATAGAATAAGAAATGATGCTTTCTGTACTATGACACCAAATGCAAATATTGATTTAGAGTTACTCAATTATCCTCTAATACAACGACCAACAAACCATTTTTCCTTTACAACAGAATTATATTGATTTCTTTGGACTAAAAATCAAAGTATTTTCTCAATGTAGGATTCATATCTTTCATGTATTGGGTTGCTATCTGTTCGTATAATTGATATATTATCATAACTACCAGCAGTATTCCCGTACCGCTCGCAAGGCTTCCTGTAAAATCAGCAAACGCTGCAAGGAATCCGACAAAGGCACCACCCATGAGAGCAAGAGGCATGATATATCTTGCAAGCACTCTTTCTATAACCCTTATGTCTTTTCTAAAACCCGGGATTTGCATTCCTGTATTTTGTATCTGCTTTGCAACAGATCCTGCATCCATTCCGCTTGTCATGACCCAGAATGTAGCAAATACAGCACTACCTATAACCATAAAGAGAGTATAGCACAGGACTCTTAAAATATCAATACCTAAAACATTAAATTGAAGTATACTCAGCAAAAAGTCACGAGGCGGACTTAAATACATCAAAGGTCCACTCACAATAGAACCTCCAGCATATTCTCCCAGTATGGTTATTCCTTTTGAACTAAGTATCTGTCCAATGACATTAAGATTAATCAAAAGAACAGCAACCAATATTACCGGAAGCACAGAAGTATATATGAATTTTAAAGGCCACTTTCTTCCAAATCCTCTTATTGATCCAAAAGCAAGAGGTATCTCAATTTTCAATGTCTGGGCATATATTACGATCAAGAAAACAAATGCTGTGGTTATCAGAGGAAATAATAATGGAATGATAGTAGCATATGAAAATGCTCCGCCAACAACAGTCTCAATCAATGCAGGCACCTTACCTACTAAATAGCCTGCATCTGATCTTGCAAAACTAAAAGCTTCTGTAAAAATCTGCGTACTTACATTTGCAGCAATGAAAAGAGATATTCCAGAACCAATACCCCATTTTGTGATAACTTCATCGAAAAGAACAATGATTATTCCTCCTAAAAACAATTGAAAAAATATTGTTGAAGCCATTCCCGGAAGAGGCACAATCGCACCAAAATACGAAAAAGCAAATGCTTCTATTGCACAAAAAGCAAAAGCCATCAATTTCTGGATTTGTCCGAATTTTGCTTTCCCTGCCTGAGTGGATAAATCAAATTCAATTATTTTTGATCCTACGAGCAATTGCAATATTATGGATGATGTGACAATAGGACCGATACCCAGCGTCAATACAGAACCAAAACTTGCACCCATTAGCATAGAAACCTGTTTTAACATCTCTGCCGCACTTTGAGAACCAAACAAAGGAATATTTGATAAAATATAAAACAAAACCAGAATGATGCCTGTCCATTTCAATCTTGTATTGAAGTTCACATCTTTCTTTGGTGCTTCAACAGAAGGCAACTTGTCTAATATTATATTCCAGTTCATATTAATTTTCTCTCTAAACTAAAGTTACGCAATCGCATTCAACGCTTTCAATCCCGTCTATTTTTTCAAGCTCGCTTTGTAATTTATCAGTTATGCCTGATTCATCACCTACAAGATATAAGACTCTCAGCATTTTTATGCCAAATGCGATATCTTCTATTTTAAAATTTTCAACTATACCTTTATGTTTTTCTTCTATGTTTTTTTTCATTTTTTCAAAATCAGAATCAACTGATTCAGGCATTATCTTAAAAGAAACTAATACTTTACGAGCCATAATATTCCTATTTTTATATTAAAATAATATCATCTTTATAAATATTTTGAAGTTTTATTTTTCTTTTATGAATAAAAATTGTATGTGGCTATACAACTGCAAAATTGTATGGATTTTTATGAAATGAAATTGTTTTATGTATTACTTCTAAAATCTCATGTTCTGTAATACAAATACATAAATACAAAAATTAATGCCATTATTAAATAACTGTACTCTCCTATATTTTCACAATGAATTCATTTTTATAGTCTCTTGCATTACCGCATGGTTATTTTAGTTGTGTTTCCCAAAATACAAAAAAAAGTTCAAGCTGTTGTTTATTTATTCATAAATATTGTCGTGATAAGCAGCAAAATATTTTACAGAAACACAATCAAAACCGTATTTATTTATAATTTTCGCCTCATAAATATTATGGGATGTAGGATGAGTAAAAAAATTTTTATCATAGTTGTTGTACTATTAATGATAATGGCAATATCTGGCTGTACTGAATCTGTTGATGCAAACATTACAGATACAATTATGGTTGATAATGCATCAGACACAACTACATTACAAAAGCAATCCGGAAATAATAGTATTTCAATACCGCTTGAAAAACCACCGTTTATAGAATAAGAGAGGGAGAATACAAGCAAAAATCCTGTGGATTGGATTGGGAGGAGTGATTAAGATGAGCCAAGATGAATTGAAAGTCATATTACAAAAAGGAGAAGGGCAATTTATAGAATTTAAAGAATCTGCAAAAGGTCTTGACAAAGAGATAGTTGCTTTTGCAAATGCAGGCGGAGGAAAACTCTTTGTGGGAATAACTGATAAGAATGAAATAAAGGGAATTAATATTACAAATAAGCTAAAATCTGATGTGCAGGACATTGCAAGAAACTGTGACCCATCTATAAATATTATTTAGAGGAAGTAGAGAATATCTTGCTGGTGAAGATAAAAGAAGGAACAGATAAGCCGTATAAATGCAGGGAAGGATTTTATTTAAGGCATGGTTCAAATTCCCAGAAGCTAAAGAGAGATGAAATAATTGATTTTGCGATAACTGAAGGCAAAATTAAATTTGATTGCCAGATAAACAATAAGTTTGATTTTCT
>DAOVUW010000071.1 GCA_030632385.1 Candidatus Nanohalarchaeota archaeon | reverse complement strand
TTTAAAATTCCTGTTTGTTGAACTTATCGCTGTTTCATTCGGAGCCAAAACTCCCATAGATCCTCCAAGACAAGCGCCACAGGTAGGAGCACTTATCACTGCACCTGCATCCATAAAAATATCATACAATCCTTCTGACACAATCCTTCTTTGAAGTTTTGCAGTAGAAGGTACTATCAGCAATCTAACATCAGGAGCTATTTTTTTTCCTTTCAGTACCTGGGCTGCTGCAATAAAATCTTCCCATTTTCCGCCGGTGCATCCTCCAATATATGCCTGATTGATTTTAACTTTTTTTAACTCACTCACAGGAATTACATTTGAAGGCAAATCTGGTTGAGCAACAAGAGGTTCTAATTTATTTACATCAATCTTTATTACTTTTTCATAATGCGCGTCTGAATCGCTTTTATAAGCAGTATATTTTGCATCCTGGTTTCTTTCTGAAATATAATCAAATGTTTTTTCATCAGGTGCAATGATTCCTGATTTAGCTCCTGCTTCAATCGCCATATTGGTTAATGTGCTTCTCTCATCAATACTCATATTTTGAATTGTTTCCCCACACCATTCCATGGCTTTGTATAAAGCACCATCTACACCAATATCTCCGACAACCTTAAGAAATAAATCTTTCGCCATTACATTGTCCGACATTTTTCCTGTGACCTCTATCTTTATGCTTTGGGGAACCCTGAGCCATAATTTTCCTATTGCCAAAACATTTCCGGCTTCTGTAGTGCCTATGCCTGTTGAAAATGCACCAAGTGAACCATAAGCACATGTATGACTGTCTCCTCCAACAATTATATTTCCCGGCAAAATATGCCCTTCTTCCGGTAGCATCAAATGGCATACACCATAATTACCTCCTTCTATAGAATAAAAATCCTTCAATTTATGCTCTTTGGCAAAATTATACAATTCCTGGTATAAAATAGCAGATTTGATATCTTTGCTCGGCACATAATGATCTGGAACAACAACAACTTTTAGACTATCTGCAATTTTATTGTTGAATTCGTCTTTTAATAATTTTATTGCAGAAGATGAAGTAATATCGTGCATCATCAAAACATCTATATTTGCTTCAATTATTTCTCCCGGCACAACTGTCTCTTCCCCACAATGATCAGCTAATATTTTTTCTGTAATTGTTTGAGCCATACTTAATTATAATATAAAAAAGTTATAAATATATCTGCAAAATTTTATAAATTATAACATTATAATAATAGTGATTAATATGAATAAATATAAAATAGCAGTGATTGAAGGAGACGGCATTGGACCGGAGATTATAACAGAAGGAATAAAGGTAATCGATAAAATTTCTAAATTAAATGATTTTGAGATTGAGTGGGTGAAATATCCTCATGGTTCAGACCGTTATTTAGCAACAGGAGAATTGATAACTGATGAAACACTCCATGAAATAAAAACCAATTTTGATGCTATATATTTGGGCGCATTAGGTGACCCAAGAGTAAAGCCAGGAATAATTGAAAACGGTATACTTCTTAAGGCACGATTCTATTTCGATCAGTTCGTAAATTTAAGACCAATAAAATTATTGGAAGGTGTGGATTGCCCATTGAAAGACAAGAAACCAGAAGATATTAATTTTACAGTAATACGGGAAAATACAGAAGATTTTTATGTTGGAATCGGAAACAGGACAAATATAGGAAAAACAAGACAGGAATTGGAAGTTGTCCGAAGTCTTTATTCTGCAAAATTCGGGCTTGATATAGAGACACAGGGTTCAGAAATAGCTTATCAGATTGGTGTAGTAAGCCAAAAAGGATCTGAAAGAGTGATACGCTACGCATTTGAAAATGCAAAAAAACAAGGGCATACTCTTGTAACTGCTGTTGATAAAGCAAATGTATTAAGCGATGTATATGGTTTATGGAGAGAAGTAGTTGAAAAAGTATCGAAAGAATATCCATCAATAGATCATGAATTTAATTATGTTGATGCAATAACAATGTGGTTTGTGAAACAACCGGAACATTACCAAACGGTAGTTACACCAAATATGTTTGGAGATATAATTACAGACCTTGGCGCAATGATTCAGGGTGGATTAGGTCTTGCTCCCGGAGGAAATATCAACCCAAACGGAATCTCAATGTTTGAGCCAATACACGGTTCTGCGCCAAAATACAAAGGATTGAATGTCGCAAATCCGCTTGCAACAATATGGGCGGGCGCACTGATGCTTGATGAAATCGGAGAAACTAAATCCAGCGATGCAATAGTAAAAGCCATAGAAAAACTAATTGTAGAAAAAAAAGTTTTGACAAAAGATATGGGTGGCACAAACACAACGAGTCAGATGGGAGATGAAATTGCAAGATTATTGGAAGAATGATTGATTGAAATTGAAAATAAAATCAATAATAAAGACTTGTCATTAAAGAGAAAAGTCTGATTATATTTTTGGGAAAAAAACAAAAATACTTTGGATGCCATAACTTAGATTTAAAAAATTAAAAACAGATTATAACTATAGATTTATGGAAGTTGCTAATTCACTCATAAAAGGATTTCATTACTCTGAAAAAACATATTTCGACAATCCGGTGACTTATTTGTCTTGTGATTTAACTAAAGCTTGTAATTATCGTTGTATCTATTGCGGAAATGCTATGCATGGAGATAAAGGAAAAGAACTATCAACAGAAAGAAAGAAAAAACTCATATGTGATTTAAAAAAATATGGATTAAAGACAGTACTATTTGCCGGAGAAGGAGAACCCACAATAGATCCTGATTTGTATCTTTTAATAGAACATAACTATAAACTTGGAATAACAACAATATTATATTCAAATATTGCACTATTAAACAAACGAATAATTGAATTTCTCTATAATCATGATGTTTCTCTTGTTGTTAAAATAGATGCTCTCGACGAAACAATTTACAACAAGATAACAGGGAGTAAGGAATTCGTACTATTTGAGGAAAATTTTGAAAACCTACTTTCAATTTACGGTGACCAATTCAAGGAAAAAAGAATAGAAATTTCAACAGTTTTAATAGAATCCAATAAAAAAGAGCCTGAAAAAATCAGAAAATTATGCGATAAATATGGATTGATTTACTGTTGCAAAACTGCCGGAAAAAAAGGAATGGCTGAAAAAAGATGGAAAGAAATATGCCCAAATGGCACAGCAGAACTTGAAAAAATTGCAAAAAAATATACTGATAAATACCAGACTACAGGGACCATATTAGGGGATTGTGCTATAGCAGGTCATGGAATTGCTGTTTTAAAATCCGGTGAATGTGTATTGTGTCCTAGTTTGACAGATTATGTTTATGCAAATGTTAAAACAAATACAATAAAAGAAATAGTATCTACAAAAACAAAAATATATAATTTTTCCAATAAACCTGCGTGTATAGCTAAATATATTCAGAATACTGGGGGGCGATTAGAATCTCTGCTTGAAAAACACAGAGTATCTCCGAATGAACAAAAAATATAAGTAATATCTCCTCTATATTGTATAGGGTATGAGGAGATACACTCATGTCAAATAAAATATACAACTCAATCTATTTAAGTTTTGCGCTCATCAAAAAATATTTGCCTGAACGTGCAAAATATACAATAGATGCATTCATAAAGCTCGTAATCCTCGCTCAGGACAAGAACAAATACATCGAAAACATCGACGGCAATGGTCTGTCATCGGCAGATACATTTCATATTCGTATCAAGAAGAATGGAACAATACAAAATATTCATGAAAGCTTTAGAGTCAAAATATCAAAATTTCTAAAAAATACAAAACAAAAAATCGTTTTGTTGTTTGACGAAACATATGAACCATATTATGGGCACGACAAAAGCAACCGGTATATTCATGGATACAGACCTGTACGTGGTTCTAAGGGTTGCTATAAATTCCTCTGTTGTCAGGCATTATTGCCTGACGGGACAAAAATATTTGTAGATGCAATTCTACTGCCTATATTTTATGATACAGCCAACGAAGTTGGCAAGATTATAACATTCATAAAATCAACAAATACCAAAATACTATTTTGCCTTTTTGACAGAGGATATTACAGCAGTGCTGTAATCAAAGAAC
>DAOVUW010000082.1 GCA_030632385.1 Candidatus Nanohalarchaeota archaeon | reverse complement strand
CCTTTAAACAATCCCATGTGTTTTCTTCTGATTACTTCTTCAGAAGTCGGTTTGTTCGGAACAAGTATATTTTTGTCATATGCTCTTTTAATTGCAAATGCTTCTACAAGATAACCGTAAGTGGAACGGCACGTATCAAATGGAAGAATAGAAACAAGATTGCTCAAAGATGACATATTTTCAAAAATATTTTCCGCCAGCTTTAATGTCAAGAAAGAATCCTGCAAACAATAATCTGCAATTCTATCGAGATTTGTTTTAGTTGCCCATGCTTTCTTTATATCTGAATAAGAGACATCTTTTTTTTTAAATCCTAATAATTCCTCTGAAACACTATTTAATTTCATGCTGTGTGTTTTAAGCGTTCCTCGCATAATTACAGAAATAAATCTGTAAAGATCGAGATGCACAAGACCAAAAGAAAGGGCCTTTTTTTTTATTCCCGTAGAAATATAATTAAATGAATCTCCTGTCTGACTCCATTGAAGTTGTATCTTGAATGCTTTTGCCCGTTCAAACAAGACATTAAAATCAAAGCCATCTCCATTATATGTTAAAATAAAATCAGCTTTCTGCTCTCTGATGATTTCTCCTAATTTTTCAATCAGTTCTTTTTCATCATCTACAACAATGGCATGTTTAAAATTATTTTCATGTCGTGTTATTACTGATTGATAGCCATCACTTGTCAAAATGCTCACAAATATTATTTTTGTTTTATTGTCTTCTTCAATTGTTTCCAAGTCAAAAGCAAGCCATCGAAAAGAAGAAAAATCAACTAAATGATTTTTCTCTGCACTTTCTATTGAATCAACATAAATTCTATTTGTCTTTTTATCAATATATGTCTTAAAACGCATTTCTCTGAATAATTCAATATTTTTATCAATAAGATACCTTTTGTAAAATAAGATGTCGTATTCTCTAAATCCTTCTATTTCTTCTTCTTTTTCAAGATTTTTCTTCAATAAAGGAACATCTTTTGGAACAAAACAATTCACTTTAAAGACAAGCCGTTTTTGCAGTTGGATGTCTTTTTCTTCCTTTTCTACACTCTTTACTTTCAATACTTCGGAAATGTTTTTTTGTTCAAACAATTCTATCTTTTTTTTAAGCAAAAATATTTGTTCTTCTGTCAGATGAGAATATGGAATAATATAAAAATAAGGGAAAAAAGTATTGTCATACATGACGCAACTTTCCTTTGTCTTTGTGTCTTTTACAAATAACCGTATAATCGGCATTCCTTCTTCTACAATATAATCGCAATCAATCACAACACCATTCAGATTGTTTATTTTCATAAAAAATAAAGTATTTAAAACTTAAAAAACAATGAATTTTTTATTGCGTAGAAATTATGCAAATAGCGTATAATAATTTCTATGCATTTAAAGTATTCTTGGAATGAGTGTAGCGAGTTTTTAAAAAGTCCTCTGAATAGTTGAAAATTATTTTTTAACTTTAAACATATTTCCATGGTAGGGAATAATAATTAGAATTTTGATTTTTGCCACAATGTAATATTAAGATGAATTTTCTTTTATTCCTTGTTAATGTGTCAATAACACGCATTTTGCGGCGAAATGAGACTTCCACCAGATTGATACCATGGAGCTGTGCTCTGGCGGAAGTTTTATTTACAACACTAAAAGATTATTTCCAAATCCATCCTAAAAGCCCTTTGCTTTGCTTTTCTTTTTGAGCCAATCCAGACAACCTTGTTTGTTCATTTTCCATTTGTTGAATTTGTTCCTGCATCATTGTCTTTATCTCCTCATCACATTCGCATTGTTCTTTTAATTTTTTGAGTTCCTGTATTTTTATCCTACTTTGGTTGATTTCTCCCTCAAGTTCATTTGCTGTTTTTGAATCCCCGCCTGTGAAAAATCTCACAATTTTGCTTCTTGTTTGTATTTTTTCCTCAGCTTTGATAGTTGACTGAACAGAATTATTAAATTCCTTAGCTATTGCAGAAATCTGCGGTCCCATTTTGCCCGTAAAGTTCTCCAATGCCAGCAAAGTATGTACTGCTTCTCTGACCCTATTTTGATTCATGTAAATATTTCCTTTATCATCATTCATTCCATCAAGTTCCTGTTTCATTTTTTCGTTTTGCTCACGGAGTGTGTTTCTTAATTGATTCATCTCCTGAACCTTTTGTTGCATTTCTGCAGCATTTCCCTTTTCTGTATTGCCTGAATTTGTGCTTGATTTGCCGGAACTATCTATAGTGCTATTTCCTCTTTCTGTATTATCATTTCCAGATATATTATCTGCTTTTCCTGTTTCTTCATTTATAAGTGCTGGTTTTCCAACATCTACTGTACTTCCTCCATTATCTGTACTGTCTGAACTAGAGGCAAATACAAAAATGCCTGTTAAAAACAGAACACATATTAACGATACAAATATTTTTTTCATATTAATTTCACCTATATTATTTAATATGTTAATATTTTTTAATTATATAAAGGTTCTTGTTTTTTTGATTCAATAAGGATTTCTAACAGTTATTTGGGCATATTAAAAATACAAGTAAAACAGATGCGTATTTTTTTAAAATACATCTTTTAAAAAAAACTCATTTCAAATATTTTTTAATAATCCATGTCTTGTTGATGTATTGAACAATATTTTTCTTTTTTAATTTTTTCAGTATATTTTCAACAGAAGCAACATTTAAATGACCTTTTATTGCAATTTCATTTAAATCAATAATTCCATTATTGACTTTGGCATTGTCAATAGCAAGCAGAGTAATTTTATCTTCAAGTTCTTGTTTCTTATTATTTGCATTTTTTATGCTTCTAAAAAATGCAGTAATTAAAATAGGAATTAGATAAATCAAAAACAATAAGAATACTAAAACCACAGGATCATAAGTTGTTCCCGACATGCTTTTTTGAGCAGTTTCACTATACACTTTATTTTTGAAATAAAAATAAATAATTATATCTAATGGAATGAGAAAAACAAATCCTGCTGTGATTTGCCGGTCTATTGTATGGTG
>DAOVUW010000016.1 GCA_030632385.1 Candidatus Nanohalarchaeota archaeon | reverse complement strand
CATTTTAGAGATGCTGTAAACCAACAAAAATGAAAATAATATTACCGGCAGTCCTGTTGCAAAAGCAAATACTGATGGAATGAATATTCCGTCACTAAATTTTAATGCAAGCGGAATCAGCATCCCAAAGAATAAGACTGCACTAAAAGGACAAAAAGCCAATGCAAAAATAACACCCAAACCAAAAGCTCCAAAATATCCTTTTTCTGATAATTTTTCTTTTAAAATATCAATTTTTCGGCTTTCTTTTAAAAAATTCAATTCAATGACATCCAGCATCAATACACCCATTATTATTAAGAACGGACCGATTAGCATACCGCCATACTTTTGCAAAGGAAGAGCGAGTGACTGCACATTTAATCCAAAAGATACAATAAAAAAAGCAAGCGTGACATAAGTAAACATTCTCCCAAGAGTGTATACAAAACCGACCATTATAGTATGCCTACTGTTTTGAATCTTCTTTGAGATATATGCTACTGCTGTTATATTTGTCGCAAGAGGACAAGGGCTGATGGCCATCATCAATCCTATAAAAAAAGCAGCCACTATAGCAATATCACTTGTGCCCATTGCCTCCATGAAAGTCATCAGACTCATTTTAATTTCCTCCGAGTTTTTGTTCCAGAATATCTTTCAAATAGGTCATATAATCGGGTTTATTTTTTATTTTATACCACACCTTTGTATTTTCCTCTTTAGAAAAAGTTCCGTCTTTTTCATAGATGCCAATCCATAAGGAAGAACCAGTTGCGCCGTATTTCAAGACAGTTTCATTGTTTTGAGGAAGGTCGATATTTATATGTTCAAAGATTATTTTTCCTGATTTTAATTCATCTGCAAAATGCGTTTTAATTGTTTCTTTGGCGTAATTTCCAACTGTTTTGCAGGAGTAGCACTGTTGCGTTGCATGAAAATGAAATACCTCTATTTTTTCAATTTTAGATAATACCTCTCCGTTTGCTTCTAAAATGCTTATCTGGGTTGAATTATTGACAGCAGCAACATTTCCAGATTCGCTGTTTTCTAAACAACCAGAACATGTAATTGTGCCTGCAATCAAAACAAAGATTGTCAAAAATATATGCATGTATTTTTCATTTTTCATTTAACCACTCTTTTATTTCTTCAACATCTGGAATCCTGCCATAACATTTGACTTTGCCGTCAATCACAATTGCCGGTGTTGACATAATGCCATATTCAACAATTTTGTTGATGTCTGTAATCTTGACTATCTCTGAATCAACTTTCATCTCTTCAATAGCTTTTTTTGCATTTTCTTCAAGTTGTCCGCATTTTGGACAGCCCGTTCCCAAAATCTCTATTTTCATAATATTCCTCTTAATATTAGTATATTTGAATTTTCATTTTTTCTTTAATATGTTAAATATTTCTTTGATTTTCTTTTCTTTTATTGAATACAATATTTTTTTACCATCTCTTCTTGATTTTATTATATTCCAATATGTTAATTTTGCAAGATGCATCGAGGTATTTGACTGATTTTTTTTAATCAATGCAGGGATTTTACAGGCGCATAATTCTCCATCTAAAAGAATTTCAATGATTTTATATCTTGTTTCTGTGCTTAATGCTTTGAATAATTGAATGTTTTTTTGTTTTGTCATATCAACGTATAATGATATGTTAATATTAAAAACATATTGTCATAAATAGAAAAAAAGAAATTTGTCCACTCAACAACAATACAGTTCTTTTGGTATTTTTCCTTTTTCTATTTTACCAAAAGGATTGCCGTATTTTCTTACATTTTCAATCATTTTCTTATTGGCAGGAGTTTCCATTCCTTTTTCCACGAGCTTGTTTCGCATCTTTCTAATGTCGATATTAATATCTACAGGACATTCTACTTCACATGCGCCACATAGCGTACAGTCGTAAAATGTAGTAGAGAGAATCTCTTTTTTGATAAGCATCGCCTTTCCTCTGGGAGAATATTTTTCTTCAAGCAACACTTTATATATGGGACAGTTTGCCTTGCAAAGTCCACATAATGTGCATTTTTCAATATCAGTCATATATTTTACCTCTGTTGAATATATTTTTTGGATCGTATTTTTTCTTCAGGATTTTAAATCTTTCAATTGCTTTGCTATTAATATTTTTTTTTTTTGCCAATCCAATGCCATGTTCACCTGAAACACAGCCACCTAATTTTTTGACTAATTCAAACATTTCAATAATCAATTTATCTTGATCTGGTTTGAATCTTGGATGAAAAATTCCGATGCCAATATGACCAAAAACAGGAATTTTATTTTCCTCAAGCCATCTTAAGAAATCAGGTAATTTATTCATTGGTATTTTTGGATCTTCAACAACTGTGTATTTTTTTGAGCCAATCAAAGGACCGAGTCCCTTGCGAAGATTCAATAATTCATTAATTTTGTTGATTTCTTTTATTTCTCCATCATCATTGTTGTATTCTATAAATAAGTGATACTGTGATTTTATATCTGCAATTTCGGCAGTATGCTTTCCGAAGAATTCAATTGCTGTGATATTTTTATTGCCTGCGACTTTTTCGACAGATTCGCATAATCTATCAATGTCATCAAAAGTTTTTACAGTCAATGTTCTTTTTTCAAGAATATCTGTCAATTTTAATTTAGCGCCTATTATTATTCCCAAGATGCCTTCAGATCCGCATATTTCTGTTGGGTCTTTTATTGTCAAATTATCGCCATTGCCATTGATTATTTGAATTTCTTTTATCCATTTATCTGTTTTTCCGTAGTGAATGGCTCTTATTCCTGCTGCATTGGTCGCAATAATTCCTCCAATCTGGCAAATCTTGTGACTTGAAGGGATGATCGGAAAAAATAAATTATGCTCCTTTAATTCATCATTTAAATCTTTAATAACAAGACCTGCCTGAACTAAGACTTCTTTTTCCTTTAAATTAATATTTTCGATTTTATTCATTTTTGATACATCCACTACAATAGAATTATTGGGTACACAACCTCCAACAAGTCCTGTGCCTCCACCTCTTGGTACAATATCCAAGTTTGCATTCAATGCATATTTTATTAATTCCTGTATTTGCAAAGCATTTTTTGGCCAGACAACAACCTGTGTCTTGCCTTCTCTTTGCGAAGCATCAAAAGAATACATCAATTTATCTACTTCAGATACAGAAACATTTTCTGTGCCAAATATTTCTTCAAGATTTTTGATAATATCGCTCATAAAAGAACCTCGCTTAATTCAAGAACTTTTTTGTTTTCTGCATTTTCCTTTAATTGTAGATAACACAAAGGACAGGTTGTAACAAGAGTTCCTGTTTTGCATTGCCTGAGTCGTAGTTTCGCAATTCGTTTTGCAAGAGATTCATTATTGCTTCTCAAGCCTCCACCTCCACCGCAACAAAGACTTCTTTCTTTTGTGTCTGCCATCTCTACAACTTTGCATCCGCTTTTTTCTAAAATATCTCTTGGTTCATCATATATATTGCATGCTCGCCCCAAGTGACAAGGGTCATGATAATTTATTTTGATGTCTAATTTTTTCAATGGATATTTATCTTTTTTCATCGCCTTAAAAATAGTTTGAGTTATGTGCTCTGCTTCAATATCCCATTCCTTTACCAATAAAGGATATTCCTTTGAAAATGTTTTGTAGCAGGCAGGACATGAAGTGATTATTTTTTTAACTGAATGTTCCTTGAAAATCTTAAAGTTTTTTTGAGCCAATTCTTTGGCTTCTTTTTCATACCCTGCATTTAAAACAGGACTTCCACAGCAAACTTCTAAATCTTTTAAAACAATAAAATCAATCCCTATTTTTGTCAAAATTTTCATATAATTGTCCTGCAAATCAACTGCTACAAATTTTGTAAGGCAACCAGGATAATACAATATATTCCCACCAAAAATTTTATTCAGTAGATTCATTTATATCCACCCCAGCAGCATTATTATGCCCAAGGCAATCATTGCCAAACCCATTGCCAATTTCATGTGCTTTTTTTCCTTTAATCTCCATTTTTCTACTTTTTCCGGAGGTATGCCTTTATAGACCAGTAATAAAATAAATACTAATGGCAAGACAAATATTATGTTGTAGAGCAAAAGATAAGGAATTCCTTCCATCATTGTCATTTTGCTGCTGAGCAAACCCAAAATTGCCAGATAAATTCCGCCTGTGCATGGTAACTCAAACATACTTACAAGAATTCCTAAAATAATTGCAGCAGGAATTGTTGCCTGGCTTACATATTTTTTAAGCAAAGGTCTTTTGGATTTGGGAATCTCTAAACTAAATCCTTTGCCGTACCAAAAAAAATCTTTTACATTTACCAGACCTGCAAGAATTGCAATTACTGCTGCAACAATATATACAATTCTTGTCATATTCAATGTTTGCACAACAACAAACAAGCCCAGACCGGAAAAGAAATATACCAGAAAAACAACAAAAATGTAAGTCAAACCAACTTTTAATATTCTTCTTTTTGCACCCAGCGACATTAAATAGACCAAAAGGAAAATCAATACAGAAAATGCGCAGGGATTTATGCTGTCGATTAATGCAGCAGATACAACAGCAGGCAAAGTTAATTCAACATTATATGGCGGAGATATGTCGTGAGGTGTTGCTTCTTTCTTATTATATGTTTCCGGGCAAATCGGTTTATTTTGGATAAAATAAACGATGCTGTTTTCTAAATTTTCCTTGATTGCAGTCTCTCCAATAAAAGCCCGTTCGCCTATAAAAACTGCTGGAATACCAGTATATTTAATATTGTATCTTGTGATGAAATCATTAAACAATTTTTGATTTTCATTGTCAAAATAAATTTCAAATGGTTTAATTGCAACTTCAGGATATTTTTCAGAGAGTTCTTCAAGCAGGGGTTTTATTATTGCGCACTTGGGGCAATTTAATCCATAGAAATAATATATGCAAATACCATCCTCTTCTGAACCAGATGTTATGATTGGATCAGAAATAACACTTTCATCATCGCAAGGTAATTCTATGGTGCATACATTGTTATTTGTATTTGCTGTTATAGGATTCCAAAAAGACAGAAGCAACAATGCAATGCAATATCCTAAAAAAAAACTATTTGTCTTCATTAATATCACATAAACAACATTTTTTAAACTTCATTATTTTTAAAATATCAATAACCCGGGGATCCTTAATTTTATAGTAAATTCGTCTGCCTTTTCTTTTTGATTCTAAAATTCCTGCATTCTCCAGTTTGCCTAATTGAATAGATACTGTTGATTGTTTTCTTTGTGTATGCGGAGTTATTGAGCATACACAATCTGGTCCATCCATAAGAAATTCAATTATCTTTAATCGTGTTTCATCAGACAGAGCTTTCATAATTTTAATAATTTCTTTCATATTGATATATTGAGATATTTATATATTAAAAAGTTATGTTTTTGTTTGTGGATTTAAAAGTAATTTATAATAGCGAGGGTAAGACTCGAACTTACGACCTTTGGGTTATGAGCCCAACGAGCACTCCAAACTGCTCTACCTCGCTATAATTCTATAAGTTTGTTTTATCTTTATAAATATATTGGAAAAGATATTTTAAAATGTTTGCAACAGTCCGCTCTTCCCGTATAGAACCATTTAGGCATATTTTTTTAACTTCTTCAAAATCCATCCACATGCATACAATGTTTTCGCCTAACTCAAGTTTCTGTCCGTCATGGCTTTTGTGAAACCTATCTGCTACAAAATAAAACATATCCCATTCAACGGTTGGTCCTCCTGTATTGGATGTTGCAAAGTGATTAATATTATCCACAATAAGTCCTGTCTCTTCATCAACTTCTTTTTTTGCCGCTTCAAGAGCAAGAAGTAGCATATTTTTTTCAGTTGTAAGAGCAAATTTATATTCTTGGAGAGAATCAAAAACCTTCCCTCCCGGAAGACGAAAGTCCCAGTCATGAATTTCAGTCCTATATTCTTTTGTAATAAGCATGGAATTATTTTTCACAATCATAACTCTTACACCCGGAGATCTTCGCGCTCTTTCAAATATCTTTATCTTATCGCCAATCTGCATTTTTTGATGTAGAATCTCTATCATGAGTCCTGAATATTTTATTTGAGGCTTGTCTATTGGTTTTGGAATAGTGTTATTTATCATATTTTCCTTGTTTTTTTTGACAGATATTGTTTTTTTATTTTTTCCTGTATTTCTTTATCAATCCTCTTTGCTGCCTGAATAAGATATTTTACGCCTTTTACTTGGAGCAATCTGCCGACAAAACAAATCAGGATTTTATTTTTAGGATTGCACTTTTCAATCATTTTTTATTCAAATCAAGAATACTAAATTTTTTTAATCCTAACTCTTTTGCAACTCCTTCCACATCTTTTTTATTTAATCCTGTAAAATCATTATCTATTGAAACCAATATTTCGCATTCATGCCTTATTGCTGTTGCAAAATGAATGGCGTCAGTAATGCTGAGATGATCAAATTTTTCTCTGATTTTAGTAAATTGTTTATCTATATCCTTATTGCTTACAATTTCTAATCCATATTTTGAACTCATTTTATTAATTAAACTAACAAAATCATTAACTTGGTCATTTCCTTTATAATAACAGTTTTTATAAGCTTCTCCAATACTCAAAGCACTAGTCAAACTAATTGTATTTCTTTTTTTGCAACTATATATTTTATTATATATATCTACCTTTTTATCCAAAGCACAAGCATCATAATACCATTTGCATTTGTTGTTATTTTTAGAATTAAATTTCTTGTTCTTTTTTCTCATAAGATTTCTTCTCAAAAACACCACTTCTTTCACATTTGTTTAAAAGTATTTCTAAGTCCAAAGGGTCATCTATTTTTTTAATTGTTTTTTTTTTAATTTTAATTACAATTTCTTTATCTGCTAACACAGATTTTATTATTTCCTTATTCGCTTCATTAAACTTATTTGCCTCTTTTTCAGTTATTTCTATTAATTTATTTGCTTGCATAATACTTCAAAATAATTAAATGTTTCTTTTATTTCTTTCGGAGTTGGATTTTTCAATTCATTTAATTTTGTTTTTGCATCATTTTTTGAAAAATCCGCAACTTTAATTAGCCAGTGTAATGTTGTTAGAAGTTCTAATTCTCTTATATTTTTGTCTTCAATAAATTTTTTTAATTTCAAAAACTTTTCTTCTAATTCATCTAAAACAAATTTACCTTGAGGTATGTTTATGTCCATTATATGCACATGATAAAGATTGTCTGTTAATTCTGGTGAATAAGGACCTCTGACATATAAATTGAAATTATAAACTGGAGAAATTTTAAACAACTGTGCCAAATACTGGATTTTTTGATTCTTGATTCTTTCATCAAGAGTATTTAATTTACCAGCGTCGAGTCGTTTCAATACCTTACAAACAAATAATGTTTCGTCCAAAGTGTATTTTAATTTTTTTAGTATCATAATATAATATATTTATCAAAATATTTTATATATTTATTCTTGTATTCTCTTTACTACTTAACTATTTTGGCAATTCTTCAATAAGTGAGTTTATTAGTATCCTGCATCCTGCGCTGCTTTTTCTATCCATTTTCCTAAATTATCTCTACCGTTATTATTATTCCACAAATATTTTTTATATTTTGCTGGAAGGGGATTTACGCCTGCGTTATCTGTTTTTCCATACTGGTCTTTTATTTTACTTATATCAATTCCAATCAATCCTTTTCCGAGTTCAACGCTTCTTTCTATTTCGTGTTTTACCCAACGACGATTTGATGTTTCTCTTCCAATCAAAACAATAGTTACTGATGTTCCGTTTAGTTGTTTCTCAATCCAGTTCTCTATTGCTTGATCTCCATTTCTTTTAATTTTTTCCCAACCCGCCTTGTCATAAAAAGGGTTTTTATCGTAACCCGAAATAACATTACAATTTCTTACATTACTAACTCGCCAATAGTCTCTTTCATAATGAAAGCTAAAAAATACTTTTCTCATTTTAATACCTCTATTTCTATAATTATTAATAGTTTTATAAGAATTTGTTTTTTTAAATTTTGGTTTCTTCCCACTCCAATAATGTTGAATCACACCATCTTTTCTCCGTATCAAACGACAGTTTGTATATTTGAGTTTTTTTATTTTTGTCATACACACACCATTTTTTTTATTATTGGAAGTAATGACAAAGATAATGAAAATAAGTATATTACTATCAAAACGGCTATTGAACCATAGAACCATAATAATGTTTCCGAAAACATTATTTCAAATCTTGATCTAACTTCTTTTTTAAATCGAGAGGCATTCATATTGAATAAATTCTTGTCTGTTTTTAATCTATTCTCAATAATCCAATAATATAATTTTTTATACATTTTCTCCTGCCATAAATAATATGAATCCAAATACCAAAAAACAAATAGAGGAATAAATGCAATAAAAACATGATATTTATTCCCGTTCAAGAGTAAAGTTACAACAACAAGAGTTATGGTCCATCCTTTTATTAAAAAAGAATTGAAATTCATCCGAGTTATTATTTTTTGAATTATGTCAATTTCTTTAAATAAGTATTCTTTTAGATTTTCTTTATTTTTATCAATCTTTTTATTAATCATATTTTTCTATAAAAATATAACTATAATCTAAACTTATAAATATATTCCATTCTTCTCGTTTTTTTAAAATTATGAAAGGAACTTTATTATTTTTACAATACAATAAACAAATATTTTTAAAATCTACAATGGTTTTATTAAACTATGGAAGACGAAAAAATATATGTTGTAGGGCACAGAAATCCGGATACCGACTCAATATGCAGTGCAATCGCTTATGCTTATCTAAAGAACAAAGAAGAAAATACAGAGAAATACATTCCTGCAAGACAGGGCAAAATAAATTCTGAAACGCATTTTATATTTAAATATTTTGATTACACTATACTTCCGCATCTGATACAAGATGCAGAAGGGAAAAAAATCATTCTTGTGGATCATAATGAAGAAGACCAGAGTTTAAAAAATATAAAAAAAGCAGATGTCTTGGAAGTTGTGGATCATCATAATGTGAATTTTTCTTTGGGAAAACCTATTTTTTTTCTCGCAGAACCAGTGGGTTGCACAGCAACAATAATATTGGATCTTTTTAAAAGTAAAAATATTACAGTACCAAAGCATATTGCAGGACTAATGGTTTCTTCTATTATTTCAGATACACTATTGTTTAAATCACCCGTAACAACCCAGAAAGACAGAATAGCAGTAGAGAAATTGTTGAAAATTGCAGGCATTGAAAACGTCAAAGAGTATGCTTTTGAGATGTTTTCTGCCAAAGCAAGAATTGATAAAAAAACAGCAGAAGAAATAATTAACTGTGATTTAAAAGAATATGATTTCAATGGAGTAAAAGTAACAATAGGACAAGTAGAATTATTTAATCTGGATAAAATATATGGGAGGAAAGACGAAATAATTGCTTCTATGAAAAAGCATATTGAATGCAGAGAGTTGAAATCCTTTGTTTTAATGCTGACAAATATAGATGAAGAATACAGCGATTTGTTCATTGTTGCAAAAAAAGTATGTACGATAGAAAGAATTGCATCTGCATTTGGAACACAGCCACAATACAATACAGTGAGTAATTTAGAAGGGGTTCTTTCAAGAAAAAAACAAGTCGTTCCTCCAATACAGGAAGTATTTTTGAAGAAATATTCTGTTAATAAATAGTCTCAGACTGTTTGTGATTGTTAAATAAAATAATTTTCAGGAGATAGAAAACAATAGGGGGCAAAAGGTTAATAAATATTGATTTAATCTATTTTTATGAATCCTTTTTTGATTGGAATTGCAGTAGGATCAGGTTGTGGAAAATCAACATTAGCTTATAGATTAAGAGATAAATATCCTAATTTAATTGAAGTTGTTCACTTTGATGATTATCAAAAAGAAGAAATCGAAATTCCTTTTTTTAAAGGGATAAGAAATTGGGATCATCCAGATTCAATAGCTTTTGAACAGTTATATTCTGATTTAATTCAATTAAAAAACAACAAGGAAGTTCAAGTTATGACCAATAGCAGCATTATTAATCCAGCATACGAAGAAAAAGGAAGGATAAAACATATTTTAAAACCTAAAAAAATTATAATTGTTGAAGGTTATATGGCTCTTTATGACAAAAAAATTAGAGACTTACTTGATTTTAAAATTTTCTTAGCCAGTCCAATTTCTGAAAGTATGAAAAGAAGGGATAAAATTATATATGATGGAGATAATGAGGAATTAGAATACAATAATAAAATTTTAATTCCTATGCATACAAAATATGTTGAACCAACTAAAAAAATGGCGGATTTTTCAATAGATGTAATAAAAAATACTAAGGATAAAGTATATAAGATTGTTCATGATAAGCTTATTGAACTTAAACTTTTGTCCTTTTAACTTGAGAATTTCTCATATCCACTCCCACTAGGGGGTTAAATAATTATAAATGCTTTTATGCTCAAAATATTATGCCCTCAAAAGCATTTAACTTCATGTTGATACTCTGTAGCTTGCTACAAGGTTGTTCATTATGCAAAAAATTCTTTCATTGCTTCTTGTATTGTTTTTATTTCTTTTATCGGAATGCCTGCTTCTTTTTCATAATCTATCCAGTATGCAGTATATTCCATCTGGCAGTGTTCGAAAACGCCATACATTTGGCAGTGTTCTTCTTCTGTAAAATTTAGTTCTTTGCTCATTCCATAAGGCACTAAAAATAAGTTTGCTCCTCTTTGCTTTGCAATCGTTGCTTTTTCTTTTATGCCGGAAGCAAGACCAAGCGTCCCGTCATGATTTAGACTCCCTGTCATAATTACATAAGGATTGATTTTTTTGCCTTCAAGCGCGGAGATTGTTGCAATGGCAAATGCAGCTCCGGCACTTGGACCTTCCAGCATAGAAGCATTGATGTCAGATATTGAGTAATAAAAATTAAGATTGCTTATTGATATATTTGTAACATCTGAAGCAACATATATTGCATTTCGAATAGACTGCTCTGTGTCCGGAGCCATAAGAAGATTATTGAAATTAAAATACATATTTCCTTCTCCTGGTTTTACTGAAACAGATAGTGTTGTCATTATTCCAAAACCCTCGTATGAGACAGCAGGCAAATGCATTTGGACATCTTTTTGATAAGATGAAGATAATATCTTTTTATTTTCTGGCTTTTGTGCAGAAAAAAAAGTTTTGTCGATTATAGAATAAACCTCTTTTTCTCCAACAATAGGAACTTCTTGGATTGTTTGCATTTGCATTCCCATTAGGATTCCAACAAATAACACAGCAGATGCAACAAATATTACCGAAAGTATATTTTTCATATTATGTTCTAATAAAAAAGCTTAAAAACATAAACAATCAGTTATTGTATGCCTCTTTCAAATAATTCTAAAAAGCCCGTTGTCCTTATTATACGCGACGGATGGGGAATAAATGAGATAAAAAAAGGAAATGCTCTTTTGCAGACAAAAACTCCGAACATGGATTATTTACTGGGAAATTTTCCAAACTGCACAATTGCCGCTTCCGGCACAGATGTAGGATTACCTTATGGATGCCAAGGTTCTTCTGAAGTTGGACACATGAATATGGGCGCAGGGCGAATTGTAGTTCAGGAATTAAAAAGAATAAATGATGAAATCCAAAGTTATTCTGTTGCAAAAAAAAAGAAATTTGTCGAATTAATTGAAAAGTGCCGAAACAATAATTCTTCTCTTCATTTAATTGGTTTAGTTCAGGATGAAGGAGTGCATGCGCATCAAAGCCATTTGTTTGGGATTCTTAAAATACTGGATGAAATGAAGTTCAAACAAAAAATATACATTCATTTTTTTGCTGACGGGAGAGACACGCCCCCGAGAAGTTCGTTAGAATATGCAAAAATACTGGAAGACAAAATCAATGAATACAGCAATATAAATTGCTCTGTTGCTACTGTGATGGGAAGATATTATCCAATGGACAGAAACAAAGCATGGAATCTTACAGATATTGCTTATCTTACCATGACGCAACCAGAAGAAGCTCTGATCAAAAAAAAAGCAAGAAAAGCAAACACCCTTTTTGATGCAATAAAAATAAGCTATTCTAATGACAGGACCCCGGATAATTCCGCAATGTTTGATGAATATATTTTTCCGACAATTATTGGAGATTATGCCGGAATAAAAAAAAATGATTGCGTCTTGAATTTTAATTTCCGGCAGGATAGAGCTATACAGCTGACAAAAGCATTTGTGGATGAAAACTATTCGGGCAATATCAAAAAATTAGATGTTAATTATTACGGGTTCACAAGATATTACAATGAATTTAAGAATCATATTTTTGAGCCAATGGAAGATATTCAAAATATGGATAATCTTTTCGGAGAAATCCTGTTGAAAAAAAAAATAAAGCAATTGAGAATTTCAGAGACACAGAAATTTCCGCATGTCACAATGTTTTTTAATGGCAAAAGAACTACCCCTTTTGATAAAAATTTGGAGATATGGGAAGAAATTGTAAATAAGACTCCAGCAGGCCTGTTTTCCCAAAAACCAGAAATGAAGGCATACGCGATTACAGAAAAACTGCTTGATTATATTGATAAAAAAACTTATGATGTAATTGTGGTTAATTTTCCAAACGGAGATATATTAGGGCATACAGGAAACTTTAAAGCATGTCGCATTGCAGTTAAAACAATTGATGAATGCGTAGGAAGAATCGCAAAAAAAATCATTGAAAAAGATGCAGTTGCAATCATAACTTCTGACCACGGAAACATTGAAGAAATGATTGATTATAAAACAGGAAAAACAAAAACATCGCACACGACAAATCTTGTCAATTTGATTTATGTTGCAAGAAATGTAGATAATGTAAAACTAAGACAACACGGAAAACTCTCAGATATCATGCCGACCATGATGGATGTATTAAATATAAAATATGATTTGCCTGGCGTTAAGGAAGAATTGAAAGGTAAAAGTTTAATTGAATGATTTTGATTTGTTTTTTTCTGCCTATCCTTTGGAGATAAAATCAATTAACTCAACAACATCGCCATCATTCAATATTTCATCTTCTGTTGCAAATTTTTTGTTTATTTTTATCAAAACAGTTTCAGGATTTGTATTTTCGAATTTGAGCAAATCAGAAACTGTTTCACCGTCAAAAGATATTGTTGTCTTTTTTTTATCTTTGATGAGATTTATTTTCATCTAAATAAAGATATTTTGCATTTAAAAATCTGGCGAAATATTTGCGATGTTGTGTACAAACATCTGTGTTATACTCAACGCAATAAACAATCGAATGTTTTATAAACATACCAATCTATTATTTCTTATGATGTGATTTTTATGAATTGGTTAACAAAAGGCGAGTTTTTCCTGCCAAATACTTCTGTAAATGAATTAAAAAGACGCTAT
>DAOVUW010000007.1 GCA_030632385.1 Candidatus Nanohalarchaeota archaeon | reverse complement strand
TATATATATATATATATTATCTTGATTTTATTAACTAATATTATATTTGTTTATGGTTTTGAAACAATAATTTCGCCAATTAATGATAAAGTACTTATCTTACCAGAGACATCACAAGAGTTTTCTTTCTTTGTTATGGGACACATATATGGTTCACCTAGCAGTTCATCTGCTTTTCCATCTTCAACACTTCTGGCAAATATAGATATGATAAACAGCAATAATGCAAAATTTATCATTTCTATGGGTGATAATTTTCAGAAGGTTGAAGAAAAATACATTGAAAATTTTATAATGTCGACAAGTTCAAAAATTGAAATCCCTCTGTTTAATGCAGTAGGAAACCATGATGTAATTAACAGAGAATTATACGAATCTTATTTTGGAAAGACAAATATCGACTTCATATATGGATCTAATCTATTTATCATACTAGACAGTGAAAAAGACAATGGAGAAATTATTGGAGAACAATTGAATTATTTAAATAATACTTTGAATTATGCTATAAAAACAAAAAAAATAAATAATGTGTTTATAATATCTCATAAATTAATCTGGTGTGTAAATAACGAAGAACTTGGGGTTGTTTATCGAAATTTAAACAGTAATTATGGTTATGCCAATAATAATAATTTCAAAGATACTGTCCTTCCTGAAATCAAACGAGTGTCCAAAACAAAAAATATATTTATGCTTTCAGGGGATATTGGCATTGAAGGGTCTTTGCCGTTATTTTATCATAAAGATACAAAAAACAATATAACCTATCTGGCTACAGGAATAGGAGATACTAAAAAAGATGCTATTCTTCAGATAACGGTTCCGAAAGATGGGGCGCCTTTAACATTCAAAACTGTTTCGCTTTCAGGCGAAAAAATAGAGGTTCTGGAACATTATGATGTTAACTATTGGGATAATTATTTCGGTCAGAAAAACAAAATAATGGACAAACTAATGAATATATTTAAACACCGTTATTTTCACTTCGGCATTATATTCAATCTTATACTTGTTTGTTTTTTTGCTGTTGTCTATTTTTTGCTGAAGAGATAAGAAGATGAGAATTGTTGATTTAATAAACCCTGAAAAAATTCATGTATGAAAAAAATATTTACTTTTAAAAACAAGTGTATATTATGATGCGGTGTGAATATAGTCTATTGTAAAAGTAGTACAACTATACTCTATAGAATACATTTTTTAATATTATACATAACTATATTTATATGAAGGAAAAGTACAAGTTTGTCAAAAAGAAAAATATCGAAAAAAAGCAGTTATCTTTATCATCTTTTAAATTTTCACTTCCAAAAAAACTAAAATATGCTCTCTTTATTTTTTTTATCTTATTTGTATTAATTGGATTATTCTTTATTTCTCCAATGGGTCAGAAAACAAAGGATGTTGCCTTGGGACGAATTCCAATGTATAATTACCTGCGCGATGTTCTTTTTTCAATATATTCTCTTGAAGATGAACTGAATCCATTTCTTTCAAAAAACACGATTCTAAATTTTGATTTGCCTCAATATAATATCCTCTTGTCTCCGGCAGATATCAGGTATTTTAACCAGCAGGCAAAAGAGGGCAAGGAAATAGGATATATGAGCAGAACAATAGAAAATGACTGGAGAAAAGCAGAGCTATACTATGATGATGGAAAGGAAAGGAAAAAATACGATATCAAAATAAAGCTTCACGGACAGACTACAGAAAACTGCGAGGGTAAAAAAAAAGCATACAATGTAAAATTTACTGATGAAAATATAAATTCAGTAAGGGAAATGGATTTTATAATGCCGCTTCAGGCAGATGGAGTCAGTTCGATGTTTTCCTACAATATCGCAGAAGAATTAGATTTAATGACTATATACAATGATTTTGCTGTCTTAAAAATAAATGGCATTGTTCAGGGGCTATATTATATAGAAGAAAATGCAGATGCCTACCTTCTGGAAAAAAATTCAATCTCTAATGGCGTAGTAACAAAAATACACGATGAATGGAATGATATTGATGGAAACTGGCATGTCTGGAGATACAATTATCAAATGGGTGCGCTTAAAATCAGCAACAAAACAATTATGTCGGAGGTATCCAAATACGCAACTTACAAATTATATGAAGCAATTAAAGATAACGACACAGAATATATTTTAAACAATATGGATATTGATAAGATGAGCAGATTTGAGGCAGGAAAAATGTTCTTAAAGGAAAATCATATGCTTGCAGGAGACAATATAAAATTAATATACACATTCACAGACGGGAAATTCATTCCTTTATTCAGAAATGAAGGGTATCTTCTTCGATACAACAGTTATGAAGTAGAGTATGAAAACAATTACTACTACGATGGAAAATCGCATCTATATCTTTTCTCATCATTAAATAGGGATAATGATTTTAGAAAAATAAAATATTCTTATTTATACGAATTGGTAAAAGACGACCATCTCCTCAAAATGTACGATAATCTTACAGACAAATACGGATATTATCTGACTCATGATTTGACCAATGTAAGACCGACAAGATACTATAAATATCTGCTCAAAGACAGAAGAGAATTGATTGAAAACAACATAAATATATTAAGGCGATATCTGGAATATTCGCGGGTTTTTATTGGAGTCATAGAAGAAAGAAACCAGATTATTATAGATATAAATCCTGATTCAAACTCTCCTGTTGCATTTTCAAAATTAGAGATTTCCCTAAAAAATCAGGCAGAGATAAACGGGAGCATTATATTAGAAGAATATGATGAAAAAAACATGCTGGTATATTCCCAGAATATATCTGTTAAAGATTTATATGATGTAAGCCGCAAATTAAGATACAATTCATATATGCTTAATATCGACGAAGAAATGAAAACAAAGGATGCAAAATATTATGTAAAACTTATCTTCCCTGTTGGTTATCGCGCAGATATAACAGATGCTAAAATCACACTCAAGAATACCATAAGCAACAAGCAAATAAAAGAAAACGATATTTTTGTAAATATTGCAGATGCAAATGATTTTTATACCGAACTAAGAAACTATAACATCCATGAATTCATAAAAGAGAACTCTTTTTTTAATTTTGAAATAAACGATAATACAGCACATCTGGAAAAAGGAGATTATTATATCAACAAAACTACTATCTTTCCGAAAGGATATATATTGAATATTGAAGAAGGAACTAAAATTTATTTAGAGGAAGATGTATCTTTTGTATCCTACAGTCCTGTAAATATCTACGGAAGTATGGAAAATCCTGTTAAAATAACTTCTGTCGGCGATGCGCCTTTTGGAACATTTGCTTTTGTAGGAGAAGAAAAAGAAACAATCAACATAAATTATCTGGAAATATCCAATGGAAACGAAGCTGTCATTGATGGAATATACTTGTCCGGCGCTTTATCCCTGTATCACACAAATGTAGGTATGAGAAATACGAAAGTATTCAATAACAATGCAGATGATGGCCTGAATATAAAATATGGAACCGTCAACATAATAGACAGCAGTTTTTTTGGCAATGCAGCAGATCAGATAGATTTGGATTTTTGTAAAACATACATCTACAACAGTACTTTTGAATTTACCAGAGATGATGAAAATGGAGATGGATTGGATTTGAGCGGATCTACAGCAGTTATAGAAAAATCGGAATTCAAAAACTTTCAGGATAAAGGAATAAGTGTTGGGGAAAATTCAATAATATTCATTGAATCAAATGCATTTTTAAATAATAAAAATGGCATTGCTGTAAAAGACAAATCGAATGCATATTTGTATAAAAATATTTTCCAAAATAATATCAATGATGTTGTTGCATATCAAAAAAAGGAAATTTTTGGTGGAGGAAATATCATTGCAGTTGATAGAGATAAAGACAGCCTGAAATTTGAACTAGACAATAAATCCACGATAAACTTTATTGATTACACAGAATACAAGAATTATTATGAGTCCTTTAAAAGTAGTTAGAAATGAGCTTAAATATTACATAAACTACAGTGAATATTATATTCTGAAAAATAAAATTAGAGCTGTCTTAAGACAGGATAAAAACTGCAGAAACAATGATTCTTATTTTATACGAAGCCTTTATTTTGATAATCTCAGGGATGATGCTTTTTTAGATAAACTGGCAGGCATAGAAACGAGGAAAAAATACAGGATAAGAATATATAATAATGAGACAAAATGCATAAAGTTTGAGATAAAAAACAAGATGAACAATCAGATAGAAAAACACAGCGCGGAGATAAAAAAAGAAGATGTTAAAAAAATCAAAGAGCAGGATTATTCTGTGTTATTGAATTACAACAATAAAGTCCTGAATGAAGCATATTATGTTTTCAAAAGTCAAAATTTCAAACCAGTTGTCATTGTAGATTATTTTCGCGAGGCATACAAGCACAATTTTAATAATATACGGATAACTTTCGACAAAGAACTCCACACAGGAGGGCATAATATGGATTTATTTAACAAAAATATTTTTACCTCACCTATTGTTCCAAAAGGAAGACTGATATTGGAGATAAAATACAATCATTTTTTGCCGGATTACATTAAGGGGCTTTTAACTTTAAAATCATTTGAAAAATGCGCAATAAGCAAATATGTTTTGTGCAGGATGGGATTTGCAAACAGGAATGATATAGAGTAAGTATTTAAAATTAATAATTTAATTTTACTATGGCAGTTATTACTTTTAATACTCTTTTAGATAATTTGCAGACAGTAAATCCCGGGTCAAATTTTACGATAAGTAATATTGTGGTCAGCCTGTTTATTAGTTTTATTATAGCGATGTTTATATTCTTTGTTTATAAAAAGGAATATCAGGGCGTTCTTTATTCCAAAAGTTTTAATATATCTCTTGTCATGCTTTCCCTCATAACTACAATGATAATAATGACTATAAGCAATAATCTTATTCTATCTTTAGGTATGGTCGGAGCGCTGTCGATAGTGAGATTCCGGTCGGCAATAAAAGATCCCATGGATATAGTGTTCATGTTTTGGGCAATATCAATAGGCATTGCAAATGGAATTGGTTTCTATAAGCTTTCCATAATCGCCTCTATTTTCATAGCTATTGTGCTGATGCTGTTGAGTAGAAAAATATCCTTTTCGCAGCCATATCTACTTGTTGTAAAATACAAAGACAAAAGTTTTGATCAAAAAAAAATCGAAAATATAATAAAATCAAAAGTGATTAGTTTCGCCATACGTTCAATAAATATATCTGGGGAATACAATGAAATCTCTGTGGAAATAAAGCCAAAAAAAGGAAATGAATATAATCTTGTATCTGCTGTCAAAGCAATAAAAGGCGTCAATGATGTTATGATGGTTTCCTATAACGGAGATATTGAATCAGTTTGATTTATTCAAAACATCATCCAATATTTATAAAAACATGCGGACTTATTTATTTATATGTGTGGCATAAGTGGATTTAATTGGTGCGATAAAACTCTGATAAAACAAATGAACAAAACCATCAAGCACAGGGGTCCTGATGGAGATGGTTTTTTTCTTGATGATAATCTGAGTCTTGGTCATGTTCGGCTTTCAATACTTGATTTATCTCCGAAAGGTAAGCAGCCGATGAAAAACAATGAAAGGGATATTGTTATAACATTTAATGGAGAAATATACAATTTTTTGGAAATAAAAAAAATACTCCAAAAGAAAGGATATTCTTTTACTTCTAAAACAGACACAGAAGTCATACTTTATGCTTACGAAGAATGGGGCGCAAAATGCGTTGAGAAATTTAACGGTATGTGGGCATTTTGCATCTATGATTCATCTAAAAAAAAATTGTTTCTTTCAAGAGACAAAATGGGGAAAAAGCCCCTTTACTATTATCTAGACAAAGATAAATTCATATTTTGTTCAGAGATAAAAGGAATTTTAGAGCATGAAATAAAAAGAACATTGAATAAATCTCAGCTTGCAACCTATCTTACTTATCATTTTACTCCTGGGACAGATACTCTTATTAAAAATATAAAAAAAGTGCCTGCTTCCCACAACCTGATTTTTGATTTGGAAACAAAAAAAATAAAACTGGAAAAATACTGGGATGTAAAAGAAGACATCAAATACATGGATTTTGGCAAAGCAAAAGAAAAGCTGGATGAATTGCTCAATGATGCAGTAAAAAAGCGTTTGATAAGCGATGTTCCTGTCGGAAGCTTTTTATCCGGCGGATTGGATTCTTCATTGGTTACTGCGCTTTATTCAAAATATTATGATAAGGAAATGCACACTTTCTGCGTTGGGTTTGATGATGAAGTAGAAAATGAGCTAAAATACGCGCAAATTGTATCTGATCATTTGGGGACCACTCATCATGAATTTATAGTGGATGGAGAGATGTTTTCAAAAAGATTTGATGAAATGATATGGCATTACGATGATCCTATGGCAGAAGCAGGATTCATACCGAATTATTTTATAAGCGAATATGCAAAAAAGCATGTTTCTGTTGTTTTGGCAGGAGAGGGAGGAGATGAAGTATTTGCCGGTTATGAATGGTATGGGCTTTTAAGATACACCAATATGATGTCAAAGACTCCTTTTAATTATTTCAAGCCACTATTTTCAAACCTTGCAAAAATACTGCCGCCATCTAAAATACTAAAGGGAATTGAACTGCTTGCAAATGGAGGAGATTACGGGAAATCAAATTGCATAATTTTGAGTTATTTTACTGAAAACGAAATAAAAAAACTTATGGCATATAAAGTTGATTTTGACAAAGTAATAGAATCAACAAATAAGCATACAGGAACTTTCTCTTCGCCATTAAACCAGCTTCAGTATATTGACCAGAAAGTTTTGCTTGCAGAATGCTTTAATATGAAAGCAGATAAATCAACGCTTGCTTTTGGTCTTGAAGAGCGTTGCCCGCTTCAGGATTGCAGAATTGTTGAGTTTTCATACCAGATTCCTCCTGATTTCAAATTAAAAGGCAAAACAGAAAAATATATTTTAAAAGAGGTCGGGAAGAAATATTTGCCTGCTGAGATTATCCAAAGAAAGAAAAGAGGATATGGCGTTCCTTTTGACTATTGGGTAAATAAATTCATGAAAGACGAAGTTGTTGAAACATTGAATAATTCGGTGCTTGCAAAAAACAAATTGATAAATAAAAATGTTGTGGATTCTTATATTCAAACAATGGATAAGAATTTATATTATTGCAAAAGACCTTTTGGACTGTTCGTTTTGGAGAAGTATCTTGATTTGTACGATATAGAAATGGATTAAAAAACAGCTTCAAGTTCTTTTATTATATTGTTTGCATCGTGGTATTTCAATACATAATTGTGGTTGTTCAATCCCATTTCGTCCCTTAGTTTTTCATCTTTCATCAATGTTTTTATGTCGTCTATCGTCTGTTCAAAAGAGTTTGAATGAAAACCACTATTGTATTTTGTTAAGACATTATCTGGGTTGGAATTGAGAGATACGACAGGAGTAAAGCAATCTCCTGATTCAAGAAAAGTATTTGGGAATCCTTCTCGATTTAATTCAGAAGTGTTTACAAAAACCGTTGCTTTTTCTATCAGTTCAAAGGCATCCTCTTTATCTAAAAATCCTTTAAATTCCAGATTCTTAATCTTTTTTGCTTTTTGTTTTATTTTAGAATATGTGCTTTCTTCATTCATTCGCTTTCCGCCAAACATTATGAATTTATATTCCGGCAATTGCTCTGCTAATCTTAAAAATAAATCAGGCTGTTTTGTCTTGTCAATTGTAGAGCCCCACAAGATGAAGTTTTTCTTTTGCGGTTTTTCTTTTGTCTTGATGACGTAAATGCTTTTTATCACAATGCTTTTTCTGTTGAAATTCTTTTTGAGAAGTTCTTTTTGATATTCTGATTGGGAAATGACGACATCTGCTGACTTTATTCCAATATTATAGCTTATATGCCTTAAGAGAGAAAAATTATTTTTTTCACATTGCCTGTCCCATGCAACAGCGTGGATGAATTTTTTTTTGCATATTTTTGAAAGAATACCGCAGAAACCTGTTATCATGCCACCTATTCTTTGATAATAAGTATCTGCATCTGCGCGTATGAATGCTTTTATGAAAGATAGATAGATAGAAATATGGTTGTTCCCACTGAACTTTACTATTTTTTTTCCATTAAGGATTTCATCATCACCTTTTTCATTTACTATGAAACATATCTCGTATTTTTTTTTATCCAAAGTATCTGCTATGCGGTCGACTTGCATTTCTGAGCCGCCAATTATTTTGTTGTCTTTAAATCCAGACAGAAGAGGATACATCTGGGGCATGACAAAACATATTTTTTTCATAAATTATTATTTAGAAGATTTTTTTATAGTTTTGGAAACAAAATACGCATAAGAAGATGAAAAGCCGAGAAATTCTCCTGATCTTCTCAGGCGTTCAAATCCAAACATATAACCTGAATATAAAGGCATTTTTATTATTTTTTCAATCTTCATATTATTTTTTTCGAAAAACACAATCCATCTGTTTTTCCCAAAACAAATATATTCTTCAAAATGCGTTTTGTAAGTTCCATGAATTGGAGGTATGAAAAAGCGCATTATTTTCTTTTTTTCTTCTACATTCTCTTTTTTGTTAATTGTCTTTTCGGGCGGTTTTTCTTTTTTTAAAATAAGCATGATTATTACTGAACGCAAAAGATTCAGGTAATGACCGAAAAAATTCAGTATTTTCCAGGTTCTTGAAGGCATTATATGTATCATGACCCCATCGTCTTTTAAAACGCGTGTCATCTCTTTGAGTGCCTCGTGTTTATTGGGAATATGTTCAAACACATTTGAAGAATATATGACATTAAATTTATTTTTTTTAAAACAAAGATTTTGTGCATCGCATAATAAAAAAAGAATGTCTTTAAGATTTTTTTTATCTATCGCATTTTTATCATATTCTGTCGAGATTAAAAAAGAAAACTTTTTTTTGAGAAAATTCGACTGGTAGCAGTTTCCTGAACCAATTTCCAGTCCATTTGCATCTGGTTTAAAGGATATATTTTCCAGCAATGTATCTAATTCTCTTTTTCTCTGTTCGTTGAGACAATTAGTAGAACTATTTTTGTCCATAATATATTGATAAATTTCGACATATCTTAAGATATTTTTACGCAATATCCTGTTGTCCTCACTTAGCTAATTTTACTCCTACTCTTCCAGTGCCATCAACCCGGTTTAGTAAAATAGTCGTATTATTTTCTTGGATATATTCATCTACTGCTTCTTTTGCACCTGCCCAACATCCATAATCATCAATTATCAACACGCCTTTATTTATTAATATTGGATATAGATGAACGAGTTCATGATATGTTGATTCATACCAATCTGTATCTAATCTAAGAAGAGCTATTTTAGTAGGAATATTTTTAGGGATTGTCTCTTCAACCATGCCTTTAACAAATATGATGTTTTTGAGAGGGTATTTAGTCAAATTCATATTATTTTCTACTTCTTTTAAAGGAGAATAGCACCAATCATTGTAATTTTCTTTTTGTGATTTTTCCCATTCTCCGAGTGCAGATAGAGAAGTACTTGTTTCTTTATCTTTTTTTGTAGGTTTAGACATACCCTCATAAGTATCATAAAGATATATTTTTCTATTGGTCTCTTTCATTTTCAATAATGTTTTAGCAATTATCATAGAACTCCCGCCTCTCCAAACGCCACATTCTACAAAGTCTCCAGGTATTTTCGAATTAACTACATATTCAACACCCTTGTATAGAGCATACATTCTTTCGATAGAAGTCATTGTGTAAGGTTTGCATTCTTCATATATTTCCTTAAAATATTTATCCATATCTTTTGGAAATTCAGTTGATTTGCCTTTAACTATTCTGTACCCCATTTTTCCAGCGGTTTTCTGAACAATCTTTTTTAGTTTTGTAATCATCTTTTTATTTATTCATAACCATTATATACTTTTACTGCATTATATTCTATTTTGAATATTTTCAAAAGATATAATCTTTTATTCCTTATTGGATTTAATATCTTGTAGTTGCTGTAGAATGAAATTTTTCATCTAAATGGATATCCTAAAGCTCTACTCTGGCGGGGTTGTTCATTTACGATGAAAAAAGAAGAGGATATGTATTAATTGCATGCTATGCATAAAAATTACATTTTTTATTGAGTAGAAAAACTAATACCTTTAAGTGCATCTATATGTTGCAAATTTTTCTAACAAGCTTCTCAAGAAAGTTAAGTTTAATTCCTGTCTTTTCCTCCAATGCCTTAAGTAGCTTTAAATCTTCTTTATCTATAATTTTTAGTTTCACCATAATAAGAAAATATATTATCATATATGTTATTAACGCAGGAATAAGTATGAATAAGGGAGTTACAGGAAAAATCATTTTTACTATTAAATAAGTAGTAATAAAGGCTAGGGCTGTTGTAATAAATCCTTTTAGTTGATTGAATGTAAAAGGAAATATTTTTAGATATCTATATGCAAAAAACAAAGAGAATATATTTATATATATTAGTGACACAGATGTCGCGGTTCCTGCGCCATTCATTCCATAAATAGGAATAAGTAAATAATTCAACATTATATTAAGAATGCTACCAGAAGCCATTATCATAAATATCAAATTCTGTTTTTTTAAGGTCATTAATACTTCGTGTGTTGGACCGGTTACATTATATATAAAAAAACCTATTGCCAGAATACTTAATGCTTTTGCTCCTCCAACATAAGCTGGACCGAATAAGACATTTAAAATTATATCTGAGAAAAAAATAAAAACAAACAATAAAGGCAGAACAGATAGATATATCCATTTCACTATCAATGTATATAGCATATTCATATGGGTATATTGCTTTTTGCTGTATTTCTCGACAAACAAAGGAAAAAATAGTGATGAAAAAGCAGTAAGCATTATAGAAAGCATACTTGCTGTTGGAAGAGCAGCGTTATATATGCCCGTTTGGACATTATCCGTGAAATATCCCAGCATAAGCGTATCTGTATACATAATAAAAGAGGCGAGGAAACCTACAAACATGAGAGGTAATGAATAGTAAAATAACTCTTTCCAATGATATTTTGCTTTTTCTTTAAATATTCTTCCATATCTTGTCTTGAAAAAAAGAAAATAACCTGCTAAAATAAAAGTTCCAAAAAGAGCTATCAGATAACCTAAAATCGGTGCAAGAACAATATACCCTATGTAAAAAAAAACAATTGTTGCAATTATTTTTACTATGCTTTCAATTATGCTTTGTATGAGTGCAATATAATCTATTCTCATTTGTGTTTTCAAAAGATTCAGAAAATGATTTCCAAAAACAAAAAAAGGAAGGGAAACTGCCACAATATAGATAGGACCAACTACATTGCTATTATGAAAAAAATTCTTTGCAAAAAAAGGAGCGAAAACTATGAGGAGACCTGAAATAAGTGAAGTAGAAATCAGATTAACAGAAAAAACAGAGATTAATATTCCTTTTACATCTGCATATTTTTGTTTTGCCTGATAAAAAGAAGTGTACCTTATGAGTCCGTCAGAAAATCCCATCACTGAAAATACTGTTGCAAAACCCAGCAATGCAAGAGCAATAGAGAATATTCCATATGCTTCCTGTCCAATATATCTAGCAATAAATATTCTCCAGAGATAAGTAAGAGGTTTTGATATAATTATCCCTGCAAAAACAAACATTGCTCCTTTGGCCATTGTTTTTTTATCTTCATTCATATAAACCAATAAAACAAAAAAAATAAAAAGAATTGTTTTGTTTTGAATATATGTATTTTTCAAGAAATCAAAGAGCAATAATATTTCTCATAGTATGCCTTGTGCTTTTGTTTTCTACAATTCGGTATTTTGATGGAGTAGCTTATTTTTGTGAGGGGTATGTAGAAGAAGCTGTGTTAATGCAGCAAAAAATATCAAATCCTTATTCTGATATTTCTCTTGCTCCATATCGACCGGATAAAAATATTACTCTTGAAAGGACCAAATTGTTTTTTAAGGGAAATATGAGTTGGGTTGATGAATTTCATTGGACTAAAGAGCTGAACGAAACAATTGAAAACAAAACGACTTTTCAAGGAGGCACACAGAGCAATATTAATGAAAAATATTCTTTGAGTTCTAAAGGTCCACTCTATTCTCCAACAAGACCGGTTTATCCTATTTTGATTGCATTTACAAATCTGATTTTTGGCAATATATTTTTTTCAGCAACATTGGTAAATATAATCTTTGTTCTTTTATGTGCTTATTTGCTTGTTTTGTTCTCAAAAGAATATAATTTTTCTAGTCAGACTGCTTTTATTGCCATTTTATTTTTCTTAACATCATCTACGACAATAACTTTTTTTATAAGTGGACATACTGATTTTACAGCCTTATTTTTCGGAATGTATGCAATTTTGATGCTTAAAAAATATTATAAAACAAAAAAAAATAAATATGTATTCTGGTATCTTTTATCTGCGATAATTGCGGTATTCACAAGAGAGATTTTTATTTTGTTGAGCATACTTCCATTATTTTATAAATTAGACAAAAAAACAATTATGCCTCGCATTGCCATGATGCTATTTCCTCCAATTCTATATTTTTTATATTTATACTGGGCTGATTTGATTTACTTGTTTATTGAAGTTCGCGTTATTGGAACAAAAGCTTATATGATGCTGTATCCCACATATGCAACAGTGACATCTCTTTGCTTGGCTTTTTTTATGTGTTTTTCTTTTGTTCTTTTGTTTTTTCTTTATGGATTTAAAAACATGCATAAAAATCCATTGTTTATTTTTACTATTGTTTATCTGACGTATCTTATTGTAAATAAAGTGGGCTTTGACAGGCATTTGATTCAGGGTTTGTTTGGTGTTAGTTTTTTTGGTGCTGTTGGATTGATTAATTTTTCTAAAAACTTTAAAAATCAATCGAGAGTAATTTTTTTAATTACCACAAGTATAATATTAATTAATTTTTGTGTCTTTATTTTAAGAATTATTTAATTTACATTGGATATAATACCTATAATCAATCCATTGGCATTACAAAAAGGAGTTCCATATTTTATAGTAAAAGCATCATCCTGATTAATTTCTATCCATTTATTATCTTTGGAAATTCGTTTCAGGTAATATTGTTTGGTAAATTTTATTTTATTCTCTTTTAGCAACTTGTCCATGTCTTGATTATATCCCAAAGGGATGCTAACAACCATTTTTCCTTTTTTAGAAAGAAGACTCTTTAAATTTTCAATAGCACGCATAACTTTCATAGGTTCATGCAAATTTTCATCCCAGCCAACATGTTCCAGAGTAGAGATACTAACAATCAAATCATACTTGGTAGCAGGCTTGTAATCAACAACATCTTGTTGAATTATCCCATCAGTTTTTGAATATTTATCCACTATATCATAGTTAACAGAAAAATAATGAGATAAAACATCGCCCACTTCAAGAATCTTTTTTCCGCGATATTTTTCTACTATTTTCCAAATAATCGGAATTTCTACAATTCTTTCATTTCTCCAAGTCATATTATATAAGTGGTAGAAGTAATCATAACTTTCTTTCTGGAATATGAAAGTCTTTTTTGGTCTAAAAATAATATAATGGCAATAAAAAGGAACATTATAGAACAATATAACGCTGGTGCGAAGAAAGTAATAAATTCCTCTTTCTCTGTAGACTTCCTTTAAAGTCTTCAAGAATATTTCTATTCTTTTTAAAAAAGTATTTCGCTTTATTTCCATATTGTGTTAGTATACTGTTTTTTTAAAAATTTATTCTTCGAATTTATTATTTTCTGACAACCACAAACCAGTCTTTTGCAAAATAACAAAAAGGAGGCAATGACAAAATACCTATATTTTTTTTCGAAGAAAGAATTTTTTTCATAGTTCCTTTAGGTTTATATTGAAATGGAGAATGAGGAGCAGTATAATTTAAATAAGGGAAATAATCCGTAACTGAAGAATAAATTTTTACATTTTTGATATTATTTTTTTCAAAAAGTTTTTTCAATTGCATAAAAGACAAAAGCTTTATTTCCTCATAACTTTCGTAAAGATTGAAAAACTCAGGTATTTTTTTGAGTATTATTTTATCTGCCATATTTGATGGCAAAAGAGATATATATGGAATGCACGTATGGGGTTCAAATGGCGTTATTTTATTTCCCTGCTTAATAAAAATAATGCCATCCTTATTCAGCAAGGTATATAATTGCTTTATTAGTTTGGTTTGATTTTTTACATGCTCCAATACATCAATACAAAAAATGATATCGTATTTTTCTTTTTTAAGTTCAAAAATATCTTTATTGTAAATGGAAACATTTTTTATGTTCCTGTTCTTTATTAAATTTAACGCAATGTTTACACTGTCTTTATCCAATTCAATACCTGTTGCCTTTTTTGCCTCGCCAGATAATGCTATGAGCAACCCCCCCATACCGCAACCACAATCAAGTACACTTTTCCCATCCAAAGAGGAATCTGTAAAATAATAGAATAAATTAAGCATGTGCGTTCCCCGACCAACAGTACCATAATAATACTGGGTCATGTATTCTGTGAATTTTGTTTTTGTCTTCATTTTTTTAGAGACATAATTTTCAAATAATTGTTTTTCTTTTCCCATAATAATAATATTTTCTTCTTATTCTAAACATTGCAATGAGATAATTTGTAATCTCAGAAACTCCCAACTTTGTTTTTCCATATTTTCTATCTGTAAAAACAAGAGGTACTTCCTTTATTTTTGCTCCTTCTTTTATACAAGCAAATAATATTTCCTCAAAAAAAGAATATCCTTTCTCTCTTATTCCTTCCAGATTTATCGATTCAATCAGTTTTCTTCTGTAGCATCTGTATCCCGAAGATACATCGTGTGTATTTATTCCTAAAATAACGGAAGCATATTTATTGGCGACGCAACTCACTAATTTTCTGTATTTTGGCCAGTTTTTGAAATTGCCTCCTTTTATATATCTGCTTCCAATGACCATATCATTTGTTTTTATCTCTTTTAAAAAAAGAGGTATTAATTTTATGTCATGCGATAAATCTCCATCCATTGTGATTATATTTTGCACTTTTGTATTCTTTAATATATATTTAAATCCATCTATATATGCAGAGCCAATTCCTTTTTTTTCTTTTCTCAAAAACAATTCAACGTCATATTTATTTGACATTTCTTTAACTACTTTTCCTGTTTTGTCAGGGCTGTTATCATCCACAACCAATACAATAGCATTTATTTTTTCTTTTTTCAAACAATCAAAAAGTTTTGGTATTAGTATTCCAATATTTTTTTTTTCATTGAATGTTGGAATAATAATTGCTGTTTTAAAATCAGAGTTCATTTCTCCACCAGTTAAGTAAATCTTTCATTGTTTTTTCGAAAGGAATTTCTGGTTTCCATCCTGTATCTTTTGTAAATTTAGTACAATCTCCTTCCAATATTAAAACATCTGAAGGTCTCATTCTTTTAGTATCCTGTTCTATTTTAATTTTTTTATCTGAAAATGAAAGTAAAATATCCAGCATTTCTTTTATTGTAATTGATTTTCCGGAACAAATATTATATCGCCCTCCGATTTTTCCTTTTTCTAATGCTAAATCATAAGCTCTTACAATATCTCTTACATCTGTAAAATCCCTTTTTGCTTCGAGATTTCCGACATATATTATTGGTTCTTTTTTTCCTTTTTCAATTTCTGCAATTTGTCTGGCAAAATTGGAAGTTACAAATACCTCTCCTCTTCGAGGACCTGTATGATTAAATGCGCGCGTTAAAACTGTTTTTAGTCCATAAGATTTATTGTATTGATAACAAAGCATGTCCTGCGCAATTTTTGAAACCCCATAAGGACTCAAGGGGCGGAGACGATTTGTTTCTTTAATAGGTATTTCATCATCATAAATCATACCATATTCCTCACTGGAGCCCGCAACCTGTATCAAAGGATTGCATAAATTTTGTATATTTTTTATGGCTTCAAATAAATGGATTGTACCTATTGCATTTATATTGAATGTATCTGCTGGTGCGTTCCAACTCATAGGTACAAAACTCTGTGCAGCCAAATGATGAATTCTGTCTGGTTTCACTTCTTTTATTACTTTTTCTAAAGAATGAGCATCATTCATATCTGCATAGAGGAGATTGATTTTGTCTTTTATATGATCTATATTGTTTGTCTTGCTTCTCCAGCGATAGGTTCCATATATCTCTTCTCCTTTATTTAAATAGTATTCTGCCAGATGGGATCCAACAAATCCTGTTATTCCTGTAATTAATATTTTCATAAATTATCATATCATATTATTTTTAAAAATACATGCTTTTTTTATTCACCAAACAAACAAATATAAATCTATTTTTTATTCTAAATTATGGAAACAAAACATATAACAAGTGAATCAGTTACAGAAGGACACCCGGATAAAATTTGCGATCAGATATCTGATGCGGTGTTAGACGAAGTTTTAAAGAATGATGCATATGGAAGAGTCGGATGCGAGACATTTGCGTCAAAAGGTACGATTATAGTAGGCGGGGAAATAACCACTAAAACATATGTTGATTTAGATAGTTTGGTGCGGAAAAAACTTTTAGATATCGGTTATACTTCTTCAATTTACAGTCTTGACGGAAATACATGCGGTGTTGTAAATATTATCGGACAGCAATCTCCGGATATAGCCCAAGGTGTTGATACTGGAGGCGCAGGAGATCAGGGTATTATGATAGGATATGCCTGCAGTGAAACAGAAGAATTAATGCCTGTGCCTATAATGCTGGCTCATAAATTATCAAGACAACTTGCAAAGGTCAGGAAAGATAATATTTTAGACTATCTCGGACCCGATGGCAAAACACAGGTAAGTATAATATATGAAGGAGATAAACCAAAAGAAATCACAAATGTAGTTGTTTCAACACAGCATACCCAAAAAATTATTGATAAACAAGACACATCTCACATAACTCAGGAAGCAAGAAACGAAATAATTAAAGCAGTCATAAAACCTATTTTGCCTGAGCATCTCATTAGAGAAAGTACAAAATATTATATTAATCCAACAGGAAAATTCTTAATCGGTGGTCCGGCGGCAGATGCAGGACTTACAGGGAGAAAGATAATTGTCGATACTTATGGCGGAGTCGTAGCTCATGGAGGAGGAGCATTCAGTGGAAAAGACCCGACAAAAGTGGACAGATCCGGAGCTTATGCTGCAAGATATATTGCAAAAAACATAGTTGCATCTGGTCTGGCAAAAAAATGTCTTGTCCAACTCGCTTATGTCATAGGAATGGAAGAGCCTGTGTCTGTTATGATAGATACATTTGGAACTTCTTCATACAGTAATTCTAAATTGTCCAATCTTGTAAGAGATAATTTCAAACTTACTCCCAGAGGAATAATAGAGATGCTTGATCTGAGAAGACCAATATATTCCAAAACATCATGCTATGGTCATATGGGGAGAAACGAAGAGGAATTCACATGGGAAAAAACAGACAAGGCAGAAAAACTATTCAAATCAATATGATGCAAAAGAAGACATTGCAAAACATATATTTTTAAGTTTTTTATCGTAAACAAAGTAGGTAATTGGCGTACAATGCTTTATTTACATTAAAAGTAGTGAATTGCGTAAGGAAACATTTATTGCAAATTAAATATGTAATTAGTGCATACCGCTTTATTTGCTTACAATATGCATAGATAACCTAAAATGGAAACAGAAAATAAAAAATATATCATAACTGAAGTCTTAAGAATTTCGCCACTAAGAGTCGGAGCACTGATTGGAAAAGGAGGCAGTTTCAAAAGGAAGCTGGAGGAAAAATTAGATGCGAAAATAGTTATTGATAGTAAAGAAGGAACAGTAATGTGTTTTTTAAATGATTACAGCTCTTACCAAAAATTAACAGATATTATAAGAGCAATTTCAAGGGGCTTTTCAAGTGAGATGGCATCTATTCTTTTAAGGAGTGATTTTATTTTTCACTCGATTAAATTAGGCAGAAACAAAAAACGAAATTTGATAATGAAGGCCAGAATAATTGGACAGGAAGGCAAAATAAAAAGAAAGATGGAATTTATCAGTTCGACAAAAATCAGTGTTTATGGAAAAACAATAAGCATACTTGGAAAAGCCAGCGATGTGACATTATGCAATAGGGCCATAGTGGATATACTTGCCGGAGCAAAACAAAATGTTGTGCTTAATGTCATGGAACGAAAGAAAAAAGAAGAAGTTGATGAAGAGCCAGTAATGTAGTTGTTGTACGAAGTTGATTTTGGAATAATATAAAAATATGGAACAATTTGAAAAACCAATAGTTGAAGCAACGGGAGGGATTCATATCGGCGAAACATTTGTGAAATCTTTTCAAGCTTCATGGCCATTTGGCAAAATCGAAATTTATCAAGACAGTATTGTTTTGAAAGTACAATATGTGCCAAACTTTATTTTACTTTTTTTCCAATGGATAGGTAAATTTTTCGGTATGTTGGGAGCATATAAAGATATATCGAAAGAAATTAAACTAGTGTATACTGATATTAAGGGTTACAATGAAAAAAATGCTTGGATTATGGGTTATGGAATTACAATAATTCACACAAACAAGCAATATGCGCCGTTTTTACAAGTTTGGATTTCGAAAAATAAAGCTAAGACAATAATTGGTCATTTTAATAATAGAGGTATTCATAAACAATGATGGTCCAAAAACATATGATTTGGGTCGCTCTGCTCCTTCCATCCAAATTCAGTTTAGACGAACTTCGTATATTTAGATATAATAGATATTATGTATTTTAATCATCCTATTTTGAAAAAAAATAAAATAGAGGAACGGACTTATCAGAAAAATATTATTAATGCCTGCAAAAATAAAAATTCTCTTGTTGTGCTTCCGACAGGAATAGGAAAAACAATAATTGCTATAGGCATTATTGCCGATAAACTACAACGGTATCCAAAAAAAAAAATCCTTATTCTTGCACCGACAAAACCGCTTGCAGATCAGCATAAAAAAAGTATTGAAAACTTGCTTGAATACAACATTGATAAAATATGCCTTTTAACAGGAATGGTTAGCCCTGAAAAAAGAAAGCAACTTTATGAATTGAAGCAGATTGTAATAGCAACGCCTCAGGTCATACAAAATGATTTGATAAAGAGCATAATTAATATAGAGGAGTATTCTGTAGTTGTTTTTGATGAAGCTCATCGTGCATCAGGAAACTATGCATACACATTTATTGCAAAAAAATATTTGCTTAAAAATAATGAAGAAAAAGTCCTGCTTGCTCTTACTGCTTCTCCGGGTTCAAGTTCAGAAAAAATAAATGAATTGTGTGCAAATTTATTTATCGAGCATATTGAAATAAAAAAGGAAACAGATGCAGAGGTAAAACAGTACATTCAGAAAATAGAAAAAGAATGGGTTATTGTAGAACTCTCGTCTCAATACAAAACAGCTTTTTCTCTTCTTGAAAAAGTAAAGGAAAAATCAATAAAACAGCTTCAGAAAGCAAAGATAATTTTTCATTCCAAGCCATCTAAAACGCAATTATTGATGTTGCAGAAAGAAATGATGGGGAAAATAAAATATGATAAAAATCCAATGTATTTTAATTATGTTTCAATAATAGCTTCTTTGATTAAAATCAGTTATCTGGTGGAACTTTTGACAACACAAGGCGCATTTCAGGCAAAGCAATATACGGATAAATTGAAAGTAGAGCAGTCCAAAGCAGTAAAAATCATTTTGAATAACAGTGATTTTTCAAAAGCTGCGATTCATATAACAAAGCTTGTAGAACATGACGAAAAACATCCAAAAATAGAAAAAATAAAAGAGATACTAAGAAAAAATATTGTTCAAAACAAGAAGGCAATTATTTTCACCCAGTATGTCAATACAGTTGATCAAATATATGAAGAATTGATTTCAGAATCCAGCAAAGAAATTAGACCTGTAAAATTCATAGGGCAGCGTGCATCAAATACACAAAAACAGCAGATTGAAATATTGAATAAATTCAGGGCAGATGAATACAATGTTCTTGTTTCAACATCTGTTGGAGAAGAAGGTCTGGATATCCCAAAAGTAGATACAGTTATTTTTTACGAGCCGATTCCATCAGAAATAAGGACAATACAGCGCAGAGGAAGAACCGGACGACAGAGCATAGGTAAACTGTTTATTTTGATGACCAAAGCCACTATTGATGAAGCATATTTTTGGTCCTCAAAAGCAAAAGAAAAAAAAATGCATAAAGCATTAAAGGAGTTGAAAACTGCTTTTGATTCAAAAGGAGTCTTAAAAGAAGAAAGAAAGCCGCACAATGTTCTGGATTATTTGTCAGAAACTGAAAAAATTACAATCATTTCTGATATCAGAGAAGTAGAGGTCAATAAAAAATTATCCGAATTAAGCACAAATAACAATATTTTTCTTGATGTGCAACAGCTCAAAGTTGCGGATTTTATACTGTCCGACCGGCTCGGAGTTGAGAGAAAAACACAAGAGGATTTTATCAATTCGCTTATAGACAGGAGATTATTTGAGCAATTGAGTTCTCTTTCTGCCTCATTTTTGCGTCCATTATTGATTATAGAAGGGGTTGAAGGAAGCGGCTTTGATTTAAAATACGGAAGGAATATAAATGATTCCGCAGTTATCGGGGCGATAAATTCTATTTTAATAGACTTTCGCATTCCTGTGTATCTTACCAAAGATATCGACCATACCTGCGAAATTTTGATCAACCTTGCAAAGAGAGAGCAACTAGATAAAAAAAGACTTGTGCAAATATGTGCCAATAAAAAAGTACAGGGACCCGAAGAAATTCAGGAAAGAATAATCGGATCATTTCCGAGGATAAACAGGAGTTTGAGCATCAAGTTGCTTGAAAAATTCAAAAGCATAAAAAATATCGTAAATGCTTCTCTCGATGATCTTATAAAAGTTGAAGGAATCGGGACGCTGCGGGCAAAAAAAATAAAAGAAGTCAGCGACATTGAAAGAAAAAATAATTAATATTTTATTGTATACTCAACGCAATAAACAATCGAATGTTTTATAAACATACCAATCTATTATTTCTTATGATGTGATTTTTATGAATTGGTTAACAAAAGGCGAGTTTTTCCTGCCAAATACTTCTGTAAATGAATTAAAAAGACGCTAT
>DAOVUW010000018.1 GCA_030632385.1 Candidatus Nanohalarchaeota archaeon | reverse complement strand
ATGGGTACTTATACATTATTGAAGAATTTAAAGAACCAGTGCCTCTGTCAAAATCAACACTTACAAAAAAATATAATAAAACACAAAACTATATTGGTAGCGACATTTACACAGAATATATTCCTTCTGTTGACACGGCAAAAAAATATATCAAAAAAGGATGCTCTTTCTTATCATGGACAAAAGGCACAAGAATTTTTACACTAATAAACCTATCTTTCATGCCAACAAGCTATGATCATTTACCCGGGATCTGTAATGAATTCATAAACAAAGAAATAGATCCGAAACTGATAGCACTTGCAGAATATATTCTAAAATCCGCACCATCCACAAAACAAGCATACTTATTTGAAGGGATACAACTTCTCAAAAAAAATATTGGCAGATTCTCTCTTGTCACAATATACAATAAGATCTGCAAAACTGAACACGAAAATGATATGTATATAATTATCCGATTTGAGGGAATATACAATCATCTAATTTCGCACAGACAAAATAAAGAAAGCGAAAAAATCGAGGTCCACCTAATATTTGCTCCCTGTAGTTCACAAAACACATTAGGTGTCCTTCATGAAAAAACAGTTTCAGAGGACATAGTAAATAATTCATTTAAAAAAATATGCGCCTCATATCACAATAAAGAACCGGAATATATTGTAGAAATATACACTGATAAAAAAACGTCCACTGACCAAAAAAAAACAGAAATTAAAAAAATACTTAATGAGATAATAAAGCATGTGAATGAACAGTGGAGTTATGATCATGCATAAAATTCAAAAGAATAAATAATAAAAACAAAGATGTAAATTATGAGTTCACTTAAATTCTCAATGCCCTATGATGGCAACCCTGAAATAATATATGACTTAATACACACTCGGGAAACAGAGAAGTGTAAGAATACGGTGGATGAAATATATTTTTCAGATTCTGCAATATATGGATCAGGCAGAGTTCCTAAAAAAGGCATTAATACAATAGATACGATAAAATTAATACGGAAGAACAATATCCGTGCAAATTTAGTTATAAACAGCACATGCGATGGCGCAAAAGCGTATGACTTAAAAACAATAGAGCGACTTGTAAACTTAATCACCAAACTACACAGAACATGTAAACTTGATGCTTTAACTATCGCAAACCCTTTACTTATCCAGACAATAAAAAATAGGCTTCCGCAAATACACATCACCGCATCTGTACTTGGAGAGATAAATTCAGTGCAAAGAGCAATGTTTTATGATAAATTGGGCGCAGATGTAATTGTATCTGACCGTGATATAAACAGGGACTTTAAAACACTTAAGGAAATAAAAGAGGCAATAGGCGCAAAACTTCGGATTATGGTAAATGAAGGTTGTATGTATCACTGTCCTTATCGCATTTTTCATTTTAACTACATGGCACACCTAAGCAAAGAAAATAAAAACCCGACAGACCATTTTTTTAACAATTGCTCCCTTATAGATAAGATGGACCCATCACAGGTATTTAAATCTAATTGGATACGCCCCGAGGATACAGGAAAATACAAAGAGATTACCTCCTTATTTAAAATATCTGGTCGTACGAGAGATAAAGACTGGATAAACAATACAACAAAAGCTTATCTTGATGGAACATACGAAGGCAATATTCTTGACCTAATGGATTCAAACTTACATATATTCAAAAAACGATTCAATGCATATATCGACAATGCACGATTAGTGGATTTTCACACAAAAGTTACACAGTGCGACAAAAACTGTAATAGATGCAACTACTGCGAAAGCACAGCCACTAAATTGTTAAAGTTTAAGTAATGATGCCAAACACCACAATCATAACATAACCACCATTTAAAGAGAGTTATGGAATATAAATAAAGGATTGTTGTTTTCCTGCTAATTATTTTCAGCAGGACTAAAATAAGGCAGTCCACAACCATATTTGTTGTTGTAATAAACAATCGTATTATTATAATTGATTATGTATTATCACTAAATTTCACAGTAATATAATTTATCTATACTGTTTTAAAAGAAGGTTTGATTAGACTAAATTTAGCATTTAATTATTTAAATCTATTTTACATTTGTTAATATGAAAATTGCAATAATTGGGACCGGAATTACAAAATTCGGTGAACACTGGGATAAAAATCTCTCTGACCTTGCTTTTGAGGCAGGAATAAAGGCAATGTATGATGCCGGGACATCCAGCAAAGATATAGGTTCTATATATCTTGGAAATATGAGCGCAGGTAGATTTACAGGTCAGGATCATTTAGGCGCTTTTATTGCAGATAAGATTGGCGTAACTATTCCATCCACTCGTGTTGAAGGAGCATGTGCTTCAGGAGCTTTAGCTCTAAGATGCGGTATAAATTCGATACTCGCAGGAGAATCAGATGTTGTACTGGTAGGTGGTGCTGAAAAGATGACAGATGTTTCCACATCTAATGTCACAACAGGACTTATCGGTGCAGGAGATGAAGAATGGGAAGGAGAAGTTGGAGCTACATTCCCGTCGCTTTATGCTCTGATGATCCAAAGATATATCCATGAATACAATGTAAAAAAAGAATATATTTCTTATTCTGCTGTTAAAAATCATTATCATGCTTCAATGAATTCTTATGCTCAGTATCCTAAAGAAATTACGTTAGATATGGTTATGAATTCAACAATGGTTTCAAATCCACTAACCTTGTTTGATTGTTCTCCAATAACAGATGGAGCAGCAGCAGTTATTATTGCAAATGAAAAAGAAGCAAAAAAATACACAGATTCTCCTGTATGGATTACTGCTTCTACTCAGGCGCAGGACACTTTAGCACTCCACAACAGAGCCAGTCTCACAACATTAAATGCAACAGTTACAGCAGGAAAGAAAGCATTAGAACAGTCAAACAAAACCATAAAGGATATTGATTTATGTGAAGTCCACGATTGTTTTACTATAGCGGAAATCATGGCAATAGAAGATCTTGGTTTTTATGAAAAAGGAAAAGGTGCAATTGCAACATATAATAAGGAAACTACGCTAAATCAGGGAGATGTAACAATAAACTCTTCTGGTGGATTAAAGGCATGCGGACATCCTGTTGGAGCTACAGGAATCAAACAAATCGTAGAAATCACAGAGCAATTGAAAGGAACCTGTGGCAAACGACAGGTAAATGATGCAGAAATTGGTATGACTCATAATGTTGGTGGAAGCGGAGCAACAGCAGTTGTTCATGTTCTTGAAAAATGATAATTGTTGCAGATATATTATATGTAATGTCAGCATTAATAATATGAGATGAATGTATGAAATATATAATTGTATTTTTGCTTTTTGTTTTGTTATCATGGGGCTTTTTTTTTGGATTTTTAGTTATCGCAATAGGCACGAGAAATTAAACCAGATTTTTCCAATAATTAAAAAATATAGAACGAATCAATTACATCTTTTATTCAAAAATAGAGAGGATGTTGTATGGTTTGCTTTTTGGCCTTTTTTAATTGGATTAATGTTTTTTATACTTACAATTATAATTATTTACAAATAAATTATTTTTATATCAAAAAACAATACAAATAATTTAAAATAAAAAATACGATAATGCATGCAATAAATATCTTGAGTAATTCATCTTTTTGAGCATATTCTTCTTTATGGTAATAAAACATTGTAATCAAAACAGATGCAAATATTACCCAAAACCAGTAGATTCCGCATTTCTGTGTTGAAACATCTTTTGATAAAATACTATCCTTGTCATCATCTATTATGCCGGACACCATCATTCCTGTGGGTGAAATATCAGAAGTCACAATAATATATCCTGTTTTATATATTTTTTTCCCTCTTGCATCAATCGCTATTTTTACTTTATATTTTCCATCTTCTATTTTTTTTCTGCTATTCCATACAGTAGTTTTTGCAAATGTTTTTGTAGGGCTTATTATTCCATCACCCAATCCTTCTGTTTCAAAAATGATATCATCATATTGGTCATATATTTTCATTGATACAAACTTATACAGAACTGTTATTGTCCCTGTATTTTTTAAATAATAATTTATATTTACAGAAGTGTCATCAACTCTTTGACCTGACATCTGCGTGATTTCACCATTCACTGAAACTTTTCCCGGGACTCTAAATATAATAGATGGTCTTGTTAGTGCTGCTAGTCTTACTGCTGGTTGCCCTATGGTTTTTGCAAATTTTGCGCTCATAGAAATAGACATAATATGAATTCCTGGTTCGGCATCATAAGGGACTGTAATTTTGACAGGAATAACAGAATTTGGATTTAAATGATATTCTTTAGGGACAGGTATATTAATTGAGGAAGAGGAACTAAATTTAATATCTTTTTTTATCGAAATCCATGAAGATATATCTTCAAGAGAAATTTCATTAGGATCATACATATATTTTTCTGCAGTCATTTCATCCATAAATACATTATAATGGGGTTGGATATATCCAGTGTTTAAGACAATATCTTCTCTGGAATTGGTGGAGAGAAATATGTATTTTGTTATTGTTTCTCCTTTTGATATTGTTCCAAAATTAGAGACTAATGGGGTGGCTCCAACAGAATAGCAAAACGCAGAAGATGAAAATAAGATTATAAATAAAATAGAAGATAAAATTGACTTTAACCAATCCATAAGTAAAAGAAACGGAAATATTTTTATACTTATAATTACAGAAATCCAGATGTTTATGAAAATTATTTAGAGTTATACGAAATACACCCAAAAATAACTTTATTCAGTCTAAAGGCTTTTGATTTTTCTTTTAATCTTTTCATATTTTTCCTGTATTGTTCTAAAAAATTATATTCTAATATAATACAGATTAGAGTGTGTTCTAAAGGTCGGTTTCTGTTTCTTCTTCAGCTGTTAATTTTATCCCGAAAAATCTTTCAAGCTTGTTTTTTGTTAAATTATCCGGCATAAAACCGCCTTGCTCTATTTTTTTCATTACGCTTTCTTTTATATTAAGCTTGTTCGCAAGTTCCTTTATTGTAAGTCCCTGTTGCTGTCTTTTTTTTCTGATTAAAAAATAAAAATCATCTGCAAGTTTATTGTCTTCTAATTTATTCAATGGATTTTCATTTGGTTGGATTTTCTCTTCTGTTTCAAAAACAAATGGTTCTTTTTTTCTTGGCTCTTCTTTTATTATTTCTCCCATCTTAGCACAATTTGGACAGACAAATAACTGACCTTCTTCAATTTGGCATTTAATCAATACTTCACATTTCTTACTACATATTTCACATTCTTCCATAAAACACACAATTATGGTCTGAGTGAGATTTGAACTCACGACCTCTGCGTTATCAGCGCAGCGCTCTAACCAAACTGAGCCACCAGACCGTATTTATATTGCTCTAAGTACATACAGTATGTGTGTATTTAGCATAAGTACCTTTTGATGAAACTATTCGCTAAGTCTCTTGCCGAGCAAATTAAGTTATTATATTTGTGTTGTAATGACTTATATTATTTATAGAGATATAATTTTAAATAAGTAATTTATCGTTAAGAATATTCTATGTTTTTTCAAACATAGAGGAATAAAAATTTTGGGATGCTCAAAAACGGAGTTTATGCACAACTCAGAAAATCTTTGATTTTTCTGCAAATTCTGAGTCAAGTATTTCATTTTATTCTTTGTTATATGATTGAGGAGGGGAAGTCCAAAAACGCAATACTCTCTTGAGTAATTACCAGCGACCGTTATTATTTATCGATAAATATATATCCTAAACTAAAAAAACTAGCAATTGAGAAACTTATAATAAATGGATGAAAATCTATCCAGAATATAAAAATCAAGATTGGAAAAACAAGGATTCTTGTAAAGTTAAAAATGATTTCTCTTGAAACAATAAACTCAAAATAATTATTTCTTTTTGCAAGATCATAACTATGAGCAGACCAAGGTAGGTGTAAAATATTCTCGCTTAAATTTTTATATGAATCAATAAATAATATTTTATATGCAGTATTTGCAAAAATACGACCAACCCAAGCAAAAAATAAAGAAGTGTTCCAATTTTTAATAATTTTATTTTACTTACTTTGTCTGTTAATTTTCCAATAAAATGAAATGATAATAATGAGAATAGCATAGATGCTGAAATTAATAGCCCTACTTTATTTATTGTTCCAACAATTATTATTAAGAAAATTGGCCAAATTGTTCTACCAATAATTGATTCAATTGCATAACCGGAAAAACTAATAAAATTACCTTTGTTTTCTTTAGAGAATATTTTTCTAAATACACCAATAGATGTGAAATCTATTTTTTCAAATTTATCTTTTGAAAAGAACAAAGGAGTTGTTCCAATAGTTATTAAAATTGAACTAATTATGAAAACTATTGTGAAATTAACATTTGCAATAATACTTCCAAGATAGGGAGCAAATACCGTAGCCAGTAATATTATTATTCCAAAAGTAGCCAACTCTTGCCCTCTTTTAGTTTTTTGGGAATGGTTAATGAAATTTAAATGATATCCATAATTAAATAAAACCATTCTCAAAGAGAGCAGCAAAGGCAACAATAAAAAAATCAGATTATTTGAATTAATATATATTAAACCCATATAGTACAATATGAGGAATGGAGTAGATAATAGAATAGCATGTTTGTCTCCTATTTTTGAAACAATTTTTGCACCAATGTATGAAAAAACTAAAAAATATAATGATACGAGAAAATAAAAAAATAGTATTTGATAAATTTTAAATCCTAAACTAAATAAATATATTGGAACAAAAATATTTATCAATGACTCTCCAAAAGTCATGATGAATACTGCAACGTAAAAGTAGTTAAACTCTTTATTTTTGAAAAATTGGAAGTGAATTGTATTATTTAATAGACTCATATTTTAATAAAAGCAACTAAAGTATTATAAGCTAATATATACATTATACACAATAAAAGAGTCTTACGAAATTTACTACTTTTAATGTATATAAATTATTTAAACACCACTTACATAATTTATATACAATGAAAAAAATATATGATTTGTTTGTCATTCCTGAAAATTACAGTGAGCTAGAACTTAATGAATTTGTAAAAACAGCGCAGGAACTGGGTTTAGCAGGTCTATGTTTTTGTTTTGATTTAGGTTCAAAGAGCAAAATAGAAGAAGCAAAAGAAGCAATTCAACAACTAAAGAAAAACAAGAATAAAGATTGTGAAATCTTTTTTGGCATAATAATAAATGAAACAAAAAAGGAAAAAATGATTCAAAAAATAAATCAACTCGGGAATATTGCAGATATAATCGTAGCAAAAGCAGTCAATGCAGAAATGCAAAGAGCAATATGCGAGAATGAAAAAATAGATCTACTCATTAGAAATTACACTTTTGAAAACGAGTCGCAAAAAGAAAGTTATTTTGATAAAATTATGACGAACTTGTGAAAAAAAAACAATATCGCAAATACAATTTTATTTTCTGATTTGACAACAATTATGCGAACAAAAAGGGCAAAATATCTAAATTTTGTAAAAACAGATTTAAAATTATTCAGGAAACAAAAAGCCCCTATTGTTGTTGTAAGTGCCGCAAAAAGTCCACGTGAATTAAAGGATGAATATTCTTTGTTGTCTATTATAAAAATTTTTGAAAAAGACAGTGAATTTGTAAAATCAGTCGGAAACAATACAGAGAAAATTATAGAAAAAATCAAAGAAAAAAAAAGTAAAGATTATATTTCAGAAGGAATCAAATTAAGCAAATTGAGTAATTCTTGATTATGCAATGGGAAGTTGTTGGGGTTATGCAATATTTAGATGCAATTTCATGAATATATTTATAAAACTAATTATATTATAACTAAAGATATGGCACGAATGTATTCGAGAAAAAAAGGTAAGTCGAGCAGTAGCAGAACAAATATAGAAAGAGCAAAATGGGTTGGAGAAAAAAAAAGTTCTGTTGAGAGAATAATTATTAAATTAAAGGAAGAAGGCAATGATAGTGCAAAAATAGGACTTGTTCTTCGCGATGTTTACGGAATTCCATGCACAAAGGATATTTGCGGGAAAAAAATAGTTCAGATATTAAAAGAAAATAAGCTTGAACGAGACATACCGGAAGATATGTATCATTTACTTAAAAAAGTTGTTTTAATCAAAAAACATATTGATGCAAATAAGCACGACAAATATGCAAAAAGGGGTCTTACAATAACTGAATCAAAAATAAGGAGACTTGTAAAATATTATAAAAGAAAAAGTACACTACCTGCTGATTGGAAATATAAACAGGACAAAGTGGGAATTTTGATTGAATAAATCAGAATTTTTTTTTTTCGATATTTTTTACGAAATTTTGTATTTTATTTTTTATTGTAAATAAACTGTAAAATTTTGTACAAAAGTTTATTTACAACATGAAAAAATATTTCACAAAATAAAGAAAAATCAATCTGAAAGATTTTTGTTTGAATTAATTGCAGTTAACTTTTTCACATAAAATTCTTTACAAATATTTCTCTCGTATGTAAATCTACGATAGACACTTTCCCAGGATTTGCAATATGTCCTACTTTATTCATAAAACTAGTCTGCCCCTGAAATGTGCTTGAAGAAATAAGCGTTATGCCTTTGTAACTTTTAAGGCAATGACTGTGTAAATCCCCTGTCTGGAAAATATCGGGTATTTCTTCTATTACAAGATTATCTTCCTTTGCAGGAGCTATAATGCTTGAGCCATATATTGGTGCAAGATGCCTTTTTTTTAAGACCTCTGTCATCACATGTTCTGGGTGGGATAATCCTTTTTTTCTCAATTCAGGGATCGCATCAATTATGCTTGTAAAGCTGTATCCATGGTACATCAGAACTTTGAGCCCATTGTTTCCGTCATTATTGTGCAGATATGCGTAATCGGGATTTTTCACCAGATGAACATTTGAATAATTCATCAGGTTCGGAACATATTCTTGGTCCAATGCAATTTGAGGTTCAAATTGCATTACTGCATCGTGATTTCCCGGGCAAATCATGATTTCAATCTCTTCGGGTATTTTTTCAATAAAAGATTCAAATTCAGAATATTGGTCATAAATATCCTGTATCTGGAGATCTTCTTTTTGAGACGGATAGATGCCTACTCCGTCAACATTATCTCCTGAAATGAACAGGTATTTTACAGCTTCAGTCTGCTTGTCTTTTTCAATCCATTTTAGGAATTTTTCTTCAATAGATTTCAAATATTCTTTGCTCCCGATATGAATATCGCTTATGAAAACTGCTTTTAATGGTTCTTTTATTTTATTCACGTTTACAGGAAAAGGGATTTCAGGGAAAATTATTTTTTTGGCAATAATGCCTCCTGCAAAGGAACTGCCCGTTATACCTATCACTTCGTCTGTGACAATATTTTTGCATAAATCAGGATCCTTTGCAAATACGCGAATAGTTCCGCTTTTATCTTCTGCATCTATTATGATTGTGCCTGTTTTTGCTTCAATTACATCTTTTACTATTGCGATGATTGAAATATCTGAATATCCGCGTGCGGATTTTATATTGCCTATTGAAACAAGATTAGTCAAATCAAGATGCTGCATAAGGATTTTTTTTATCTTGTCATATCTGCTGACAAAATAATCGCAAAACAAAGAGATATCCTTTTTCCCTGTATTTTCTTTAATCTTTCTGATGTTTACCTGGGCGTCATAATCCTTTCTTGTTTTTTTAAATGTTTTTTTGATAATGATTTTTCCTTGTTTATCAATATTATTTTTTTCTTCAAAAAAAGAAATTTTTTCATTTATTAATTTGAGATTTATTTCACCAATGCAATCATTGCAAATTGATTTTGCAACAAGGCAAGCGATAGTGTTATTTTTTTCAAACATTTCTTTTATTCTTTCAAATACATCTGTTTCGACAAGGATGCCTTTTTTTATTAATATAGTTAAAAATTCGTTTGAATTAGAAATATGTTCTGTGTCCATTATTTTTTAAGAAATACAAGTTTAAAAATTTGTTGAATTCCTTATTCTTTCATCTTTAATTTAACTGTAGCAGACCCTACAGGCACAACAGAACCTACAATCAGGTTTTCAACAATACCGCCGAACTTTTCCTTTTCCCCGCAAACGCTTGCTTTTACCAGATTCTTTACTGTCTCTTCAAAATTCGCACGTGCCAAAACAGAATGTTTTGCGCCGGATATTCCTGCTCTTCCAATTGATTTTATAGTTCCTGTTGAAGTCATGCAATCAGAGACAATAAGAAGATGTCTTATGTTTGTTTCCACGCCCTGTTCCTTCATGGTCTTCCAGATTTCATCTATGATAACATTTCTTGCCGCTTCTATTCCATACACTCGTTCAACTTCGAAAATATTATTGGATATTGTTCTTGTTTTATCAATACCTTTTAGTTTAATGACCTTTCTTAAATTAGAGCCCAGAGTCTTTATTTTCCATGTTTTATCTTCTTTTTCAATAATTACCTGTTTTATTGATTTTATTCCGCCAACATAAGAGTCTCTTAATTTAACTCTTAATTCATGAAGATCCTGTATTGTCTTTTTTTCTGCTTTATAATTTACAACAATTGTTTTTTCATCTTTCACAATGCATGAAACCCTCTTATCGCTTTTTTTTATTGCAGCAACAATATCGGGTATTTTTATTGAAAACGAGTCTGTGAGTTTTTTATCAATAATAAATTCAATATTTAAATCAAAGGCATTGATTGTATCTTCTTTTAGGACATCTATAAGTATGATTTCTTTTATTTTTGATGCAACTTCATAAGCTCCTTTTTCATTGTTGTATTCTTTGTTTAAATAAACTTCCATAGAAGGCGTTGTTGGTTCTTTTCTTCCGTCTATGATTTCAAGAATTCTCGGAAGTCCTCTTGTTGTTGCAAGCGTCAATCTTCCTTCAGCGTGATATGATCTTAATGTTGTCTGGGTAGAAGGTTCTGAAATTGACTGTGATGAAACAATTCCTACTGCTTCACCAGCTTCGTATTCTGAATCAGACCTATTTGAAAAAGGTTTTCCAAAATTGCTTTTAGATGGATCTATTCCATCTTCGCCTGCAACAAATTGAATTATTTCGCCCTCTGCTCCAATAACTTTTTTATCTTTATCAACAACAAAATCCTGTAGTGCATTGACCAGACGTCTTTGCATGTAGCCACTGACTTTTGTTTTTAGGGAAGAATCCATTAATCCTTCTCGTCCTTTCATGATTTCGAAGAAAAAATTTGTACGGGATATTCCTTCGCCCAATGAATGTGTATCAAATCCATGAGCTTCCAATCCTAAGTCTCCTTTTTCAAAAAAACAAAGTGTTCTGTCTTTATAACCACGAAATACTCTTTTTCCTCTTATCAATTCCTGACCTAAAAAAGCACCCATGTAAATTAAATTTTGCAGACTGCCTCTTGCTCCTGTTCTTGACATTATTGTCGCTTCATTTTCTCCTGCATCTCTTTCTATTATCTTTTGAGTTTTAGATGTAGTGTTGCTTATTTCCTGAATGATTTTTCCTTCAAGCAGTTCTTCGCTTTTTAATCCGTATTTTCCTTTTATTTTTCCGGTTTTATATTCTTCAATATATTCTTCATTTATTTTTTTCTTCAGTTTGACCAATTCCTTATTTATGTTTAATTTTGCTTGCTTTGAAACTGAAACATCATCTATTGATATTGAAAAGCCCCTTATGATCATAAATTCTAAAATGATTCTTGTTAGGTTATACAAAAAATTAATAGAGTCTGTGTGTCCGCAAATCATATCTATTTCATTAAGTAATTTTCCTTTAAATGAAGCTAATCCCTTGCTTTCAAGAACACCTTGTATTAATTCTCCATCCTTTATAATGACCCTATAGTCATGTTTGCAATCAGATTTTTCATTCAATTCGCAAATTGAACAGATATCTGTTTCATAGGTTATATTGATATTTTTTGGGATAAGAAAACTGACGAGTTCTTTTCCTGTGTATTTTTCTTTTTTTAAATCTATATAAATATCTGCTGCAGCTAATAATCTTGCTACTTTCTTTTTTGACAAAATAGTATCATTTTTTGTTAATAAATAAGCTCCTGAGATATAATCCTGATCGCATCCCATAACAGGACTTCCAGATTTCGGGGAACGCATATTTTGTTCGACAAGCATCAATTCTTTTGCTTCTGCCCTTGATTCTGCTGTCTGCATAAGATGAAGATTCATTTCATCTCCGTCAAAATCAGCATTATATGGTTTGCATACGCACAGATTCAATCTGAATGTATGTCCCGGCATGATTTTAGCATAATGAGCCATTATCGACATTCTGTGAAGAGATGGCTGCCTGTTAAATAAAACAATATCTCCGTCAAGCATCTGTCTTTCAATAACATCGCCGTTTTTTAAATCATTTATAATAGTTTCTGTATTGCCTTTCATTACTTTCTTTCTTATTCCATCAGAAAAAATATATTTTATTGTTGGGTAAGAACCTGTATTTTTTATGAGTTCAATAAACTGGTCTTTATTTTTATCACTTACAACTTCCGGGATTGTCAATTCCTCTGCAACGCTTACAGGTACGCCAACTTCATTGATATGCACTAAAGGGTCCGGAGAAATAACGCCACGAGATGAAAAATTGACTCTCTTTCCTGTTAAATTTAATCTAAATCTTCCTTCTTTTGTTTTTAGTCGTGAAGAAAGTGTTTTGAGCAGTCTTCCTGATTTGTGCCTTGCCGGAGGAATATTTGTTAATTCATTATTAAAATAAGTAGTTATGTGGTATTGTAGAAGTTCCCATAAATCATCAATAATAAATGAAGGGGTTTCAATATTTACATTTTCTTT
>DAOVUW010000036.1 GCA_030632385.1 Candidatus Nanohalarchaeota archaeon | reverse complement strand
TACGAGTTCTTTGTTGTACTGCTTCCAGTTAATTGGTGTTTTTCTTTTTCCCATAGAGAACTATGGATTTTGGTGCATATATAATTGATGTTGTGCAACATCACCGAATTTATGTAAAAAATAAAAACATTTAAAAAGAATGTGTTGTTTTTAGCATATCGTTGCAAAAAACAAAAAATAAGCAATGATGTAATACAATCAATGAAAATTGGGAGGGAAATAATATGAAAGGAAGTGTAAAATTTTTTAACGACATGAAAAACTTTGGATTTATAGCCGGTGAAGATGACAAAGAATATTTTGTTCATGTAACAGGGCTAAAAGAAAATGAAATAATAAAAGAAGGAGATTCTGTTAATTTTGATGTTGAAGAAGGAGATAAAGGACCAAAAGCAGTTAATGTTAGTGTTAGCAAAGAATAATCTTGATTTTTTTATATACTATTTGGTAATGTTGTCTTAGCTTAACCCATGCCAATATATTTTTTTTTAAGTTTTTAGTGATTGTTTTTTGTTTCTAATGACGAATTTTTCTTTATCAACACAAAGGTATAAGAATTTTATTAACAAATAACATTAAAATAAAAGATATTATGAAATCAGATATTTTAAAAAATAAAATAGAGACTCTGCCTCACAGGGCATTACTCATGAGTGCAGGATTGAAAAAAGAAGATTTTTCAAAGCCTTTTATCGGTATTGCAAACAGCTATAACAATATAGTCCCGGGGCATATTCATCTAAATGAATTGACGCAGGAAGTTAAAAGAGGAATTCAGGATGCCGGAGGCGTACCTCTAGAATGGGGCGTTCCTGCTGTCTGTGATGGAATTGCAATGCATGTGGAAATGAGACTTTCTCTTCCTTCCCGTGAACATATTGCAGATAATATTGAAATAATGATGCTTAGCCATTCACTAGACGGTTGGGTTGGTGTAACAAATTGCGACAAAATAACTCCTGGAATGCTTATGGCAGCAGGAAGAATTGATTTGCCTGCAATTATGCTTACTGGCGGACCGATGAAAGCAAATATAGCCAGAGATGGTCAGAAAACTCATCCAATAATGAATTTTGGAATAGTTGGAAAAGTAAAATCAGGAAATATGACTGAAAAAGAAGCTGAAAAATTTTTTCCATGTACTGTCTGCGGAGCAGGAAGTTGCGTAGGATTGTTTACTGCAAATACAATGGCGACAGTCACAGAAGTTTTAGGGATGTCTGTTACAAACTGCTCAACTACGCTTGCCTTAAATCCTCTTAAAAAAAAACAAGCATATGAAACAGGGAAAAAAATAGTTGAGTTAGTAAAAAAAGATATAAAGCCATCTTCAATCATGACAAAAAACGCATTTGAAAATGCCATACTGGTAGATATGGCAATGGGCGGAAGCACAAATACTGTTCTTCATATTCCTTCAATTGCAAAAGAATTAGGAATAAATATTTCAACAGATATGTTTGATTTGATTTCCAGAGATACACCTAATATTTGCCACATAATACCCTCGGGACCTTTTGAAATGGCAGATATTGACAATGCAGGAGGAATACCAGCAGTTTTAAACACACTTAAGGATAAGATAAAAGACAATCCTACTGTAAATGAAAAATCTATAAAAGAAATTGCCCGAGATGGAAAAGTTAAAGACGAAGAAGTAATACGAAAACAATCAAATCCATACTTTAAAGAAGGAGGAATTGCTGTTTTGAAGGGAAACATTGCAACCAGTTCTGTAATAAAACAAATTGCAGTTTCTGCTGATATGATGAAACACGAAGGACCTGCAAAAGTATATTATACTGAAGATGATTTGCTCGATGCAATAGAAACAAACAAGATTTTAGAAGGAGACATTATTGTTTTGCCTTTTCAGGGACCGGCAGGTGCCCCCGGAATGCCTGAAATGCTCACCCCCACGGATGCAATTTTAGGTGCTGGTTTTAAAAAAGTAGCTCTAATAACAGACGGAAGATTTTCCGGCGGTACTTCAGGACCGTGCATTGGTCACATTGAACCGGAAGCATATATTGGTGGCGGAATTGCCGCCATAAGAAACGGAGACATTATTGAAATAGATTTGCCCAAAAGAACAATTAATGTAAAATTGACAGATGAACAAATAAAGACGAGATTAAAAAACGTAAAAATTCCTGAAAGAAAATTAACGCCTCTTTTGAAGCATTACAGAGAAATGAGTCTTAAAAAATGAACAACCTACCAAAACAGAATTCAGCGTATCAATCTAAATAAAAAAAATAGCATTCTACTATAATCAAAGAATTAAAAGAATATTATTCTACTAATTCAATTGAATCAACTTTTATGTATGTATTCGTTGTATAATATTTTAAGCCTGGAATCTCACATTTATAATTTAGCGGATGTTGACTTCCATCAAAATAATCTTCTTCACAGGAATAAATATCTATTTCACTAATTATGTCTCCTTTAATTTTAACGCTTTTATTGAAATAGGGTTGCACTTTATTCCAATCAGAATAATCAAAATTAAAACCTTGAGGAAAAATAACTAAACTATCAATACATTTTTCTCTACCATTACATTGTTCACCAGATATTAACCCAGAAATTTCAATCTCTTCTGTAAGTAATTTTGAATTTGAACATCCACTAATTAAAATCACGCAGAATAAAAGGAATAACCATATTATATTTTGTTTTTTCATAATAATATATTTTAATTTTAATTATTTAAACATTTTTGTGTTTTCTTGCCACTTTCCCAATATATGAGAATTCCAGTATAGAAACATAAATTTAATTAAAATTAATTGTTATTTGAATAGATTGCAGAACTGCTTGAATTTGAATTCCTACTTTTGTTTTTGGTCAAATCAATGTTGCAAAATATTTAAAATATAAACTACTAGTTATTTATATGCCACAAATAAAATCAGATTTTGTTTGGATGAATGGTAAATTTAAAAAATGGGAAGATTCAAACATCCATATTACAACACACGCTCTTCATTACGGATCAAGTGTTTTTGAGGGCATAAGATGCTATGAAACAAAAAAAGGATCTGCCATATTTAAATTAAAAGAACACGTAAAGCGTCTTTTTGAATCTGCAAAAATATATCGCATGAAAGTTCCATTTAGTGAAGAAAGAATAGAAAAAGCAATAATTGAAACTATTAAAAAAAATAATCTTAATGTCTGTTACATAAGACCATTGATTTACAAAAGTGACGGAGGCATGGGTTTGAATCCTCTTGATGTAAATACAGATGTTTCTATAATGGTGTGGCAGTGGGGTTCTTATCTTGGTGAAGAGGAAATAGATGTGAAAGTCTCATCATGGAATCGGATGGCTGCAAATACATTTCCCGGGCTTGCAAAAGCAGGAGGAAATTATATAAATTCCCAGCTATCAAAGATGGAAGCTGTCATTGACGGATATGCCGAAGCAATAATGCTGAACACAAAAGGATTTGTATCTGAAGGAAGCGGTGAAAATCTGTTTTTGATAAAAGACAATGTTATTTACACACCAAATCTCTCGGACATGGTTTTGAAAGGAATAACAAGAGAAACTATAATTTGCATTGCAAAAGAAAAAGGATATATTCTAAAAGAGCAAACAATACCAAGAGAAATGCTCTATATTGCAGATGAATTATTTTTTACAGGCACTGCTGCTGAAATTGTAGCCATCAGAAGCGTCGATAAAATAAAGATTGCTGACGGAAAGATGGGAAAAATAACAAAAGCAATAAAGAGTGAATTCATGGACAAATTGAAAAAAGGAGAGCCCAAAGAGTGGTTTAGTTTCGTTTAATTTATGGCTCTTTAAGAATAGTAAATTCTGAGTTTGGCAGATGCTTTTTTATATTCGACAAAATAAAGACATTTAGTGATATATGAAGCGTTTCTGCATCAAAACAACAAAAACGATTATTCTTATTATTCCGCGACACTTGCTACGCTGTTATAACAAGTATCCCTGTAATCTTGAGTGCTTATTTTTTCACAAATAGTTGTATCTTTCTTGCTTACAGCAATATTGTAATAACAAACATCTTTCATTTCTTGAGATTCAATTAAATTACATCCAGATATATCTTCATTCTCTAGTGCAACCCCAATAAAACACAAATTTTTTACAGGATATGTTGTTTTTTTGCATAAAGAAATATCTTTTTTAAAAACAGCCATACAATAATTTCTTTCTTCATTGCTTTGTACTTTATTGCAAATAGTAATATTCTTACTCTTCATTGCCAACTGAATAATATTCATATCCTCTGGATGTTTCTTTTGTCTGTCTATAAATCCCATATATTCTGTAAATTGTATGGGACTCATATCTTCATTGCTGCCAAGACAATTCACACAACTTATTTTATCGCCGACAGCTCTGAAAGCAAGAGGATGATCTTCGCCTGTAGATACAAGAGTATCTGTATCTTCAACATCTCCTTCTTTCCAACCTTCACTTGCCTTCATTACAAAATCATATTTTTTTTCTGCATAAGATAGAGCCTCTTGTGGATTATCTAAAGATATATCATCCTCTACAGCATCAGAAACTATAGAATCGGAAGAATTATTGGCACATCCGCAAATAAAAATACATCCAATAATCAATATTACAATAAAATATTCTTGTTTCATAATAATATACCGGATGAATGATTTAAATAAATATGTTTTTGAATATGGATTTTAAAGAAATTGAATCAAAATAACAAACTCACCGGATGAAAAAAAGATATTTAAATCAGTTCCTGACAAAAACAAGCAAAAATCTTTCAGATTAATTCTTCTTTATTTTGTGAAAGATTTTTTCATGTTGTGTATCCTATATACGCAACACACAGTTTATACACAATAAAAAGAAATATTACAACAGTCAAAAGATTTAAAAAAAATAGTTGAAACTATTCTTATGTCAAAAGGAATTGGATTTTGGATAGGAATTTTGCTTTTAGTAACTGTAATCCCCCTATACATTAATCTTGGAATACTTTCTGACTGGTCTTCACAATTTATGCCATTACTTACATTTATAGGCGGAATTTTGCTAATTATAAAAGATTGAAAAAACTTAAAAATTAAATAAATATATTTTTGAAATTGAAAGCAAAATCAATAAAATCAACGATTTTTAAACTTTTACTCTTCTTATTATTTGATATGAAAAACAAGGATTTTAAACAAATTGAGTCAAAGTGGCAGATTCGCTGGAAAAAAGATACTATATTCAAAGCTGTGCCTGACAAAAACAAAAAGAAATACTATTGCCTTGAGATGTTTCCATATCCTTCAGGAAAGCTTCACATGGGACATGTCCGCAATTATTCAATCGGCGATTGCCTTGCTAGATATAAAAGGATGAAAGGATTTAATGTTCTTTATCCAATGGGTTATGATTCTCTTGGACTCCCTGCAGAAAATGCAGCAATAAAAAATAAATCTCATCCAAAAATATGGACGCAAAAATGCATAGAGATGATGAAAGAACAGCAGGAGCAGATGGGCTTTTCTTATGACTGGAGCCGTGAAGTTGACACTTACAAGCCGGAATATTACAGATGGAACCAGTGGATATTTTTAAAAATGTATGAAAAAGGTCTGGCTTACAAAAAAGAGGCGCCGATCAATTGGTGCCCTGACTGCGCTACTGTACTTGCAAATGAGCAGGTAGAAGACGGCAAATGCTGGAGATGCAAATCAATAGTTGAAGAAAAAAAAATTTCACAGTGGTTCTTTAGGATTACAGATTATGCAGAAGAACTCTTAAATGATATTGACAAATTAGAAAACTGGCCTCAAAAAGTAAAGATAATGCAAAAAAACTGGATTGGAAAATCCAAAGGTACAGAGATTGAATTTAAGGTTGTTGATTCACACATAAAAATATCGACTTTTACGACAAGACCGGACACGGTTTACGGCATAACTTATCTTGTTCTTGCACCGGAACATCCGGCAGTGATTGAACTTGTCAAAGGCAGTCGTTATGAAAAAGAAGTAAAGGATTACATCCGGCAGGCAAAGAAACTCTCGACAATTGACAGGACTGATGCGACAAAAGAAAAAACAGGAGTGTTCATTGGCAGATATTTTATAAATCCTGTGAACGGCGATAAATGTCCTCTCTACATTGCAGACTATGCACTTATGAATTATGGTACCGGCGGTGTCATGGCAGTTCCAGCTCACGACGAAAGGGATTTTGAATTTGCAAAAAAATACAGTTTGCCGGTCAAAACAGTCATTGTTCCAGAAAAGAAAAAAACATGCTTAATTGTTCATGGTTCGCCAATAAAAGACACAAGAGGAGAACCGGAGGATATTCCTGTAAATCAAAGACACTGGTTGTCATGGGCAAAAGAGCAGATGGAAAAGAACAATATTGATGTCTGTGTTCCTCTTATGCCTTTATCATGGCAGCCAGATTATGATAAATGGAAAAAGGAGATTGAAAAATCAAACCCCAAAATAGATGAAAACAGCATATTGATTGGTCATAGCGCAGGGGGTTCTTTTTTGGTAAGATGGCTCGGGGAAAAGCAAATAAAAATTGACAAATTGATTTTAGTGGCTCCAAGCAGAATACTCTCAGATGACGAGTCAAGACTAAAAAAATTTAATGATTTTAAGATAAGCAATAAAATAAAGAATTTGACCAATAAAATAACAATCTTTGTTTCTGATAATGATAAGCCATACAGGAAAAAAAGCACCCAAATCTACAAAAAAGAACTCGATGCAGAAGTAATTGAATTAAAGAACAAAGGACATTTTACCGCAAAATACATGAATCCGTGCGAAGTTCCCGAATTTCTTGAAGAGATTTTTGACAAGGCATACACAGACCCAGGCATCATGATTAACTCAGGAAAATTTAATGAAATGGGTAATGAAGATGTAAAACAAAAAATAACAGACTATTTAATAGAAAAAAAATGCGCCAAAAGAACTACTAACTACAAACTCAGAGACTGGCTCATCTCAAGACAAAGATACTGGGGCACTCCGATTCCAATAATTTATTGCGACAAATGCGCTAAAAGAAAACAAAAAGTGCTGATTATTCATGGCATGGATGGATCAAGCAAAAGCGATTGGCATCAATGGATGAAAGAAAAATTAGAAAAAGAAGGATTTGAAGTTTTTACCCCGGATATGCCAAATACTAATCATCCTAATTTAACAGAGTGGTTGAAAGAATCAGAGAAATACATCAAGGACTTTGATGAAAATGACATCATTATCGGTCACAGTGTTGGCGGAAACACCGCTCTGCATTTAATTGAAAAATTAAAAAAACCAATATTTGGCGTCTATTTAGTTGCCCCTACAATGTGCAAACATATTAATTGGGATTTACTAAAGAAAGAAAAGCACAAAACAGATATTGGCGCTTTGGAAAAACTGACTAAATTTAAAATCAATATGTCTGCTGTTGAGAAAAATACAAAAAAACAGACATTGATAATTTCAGATAATGATATATGGTGCCCTTTGAATACAAAAAATTTATTTGATGATGGTAAATGGAAAATAAAAATATGCAATAATGCAGAACATTTTAACGAATATAAGCTTGATGAACTTCTTGAAGAAGTATTGCAGGACAAAAAAAATCCAGGAATTATTCCATTGCCTGAATCTGACCTGCCGGTAAAACTACCCGAAAATGCAAAATTCACAGGAAAGGGAAATCCATTGGACAAAATAGAAGATTTTGTAAATACAAAATGCCCGAGATGCGGAGCAAAAGCAAAAAGAGAGACAGACACAATGGACACTTTTGTTGATTCTTCGTGGTATTTTTTCAGGTTTTGCGATTCAGATAATGATAAACTGCCATTCGGAAAAATTGCATCAAAATGGATGCCTGTAGATCAATACATTGGGGGTATAGAACACGCAATCCTGCATCTTCTGTACGCAAGATTTTTCACAAAAGCCCTGCGCGATATTGGTCTGACTGATGTATATGAACCATTCAAAAGACTCCTGGCCCAAGGGATGGTAAACAAAGATGGCGTGAAAATGAGCAAGTCGCTGGGAAATGTAGTTGACCCGGGCGTAATCATCGACGAATACGGGGCAGACACCATAAGACTCTTCATCCTCTCTGTTGCGCTGCCTGAAAAAGAGCTCGAATGGTCAGACAAAGGAGTGTACTCTTCTTTCAAATTCCTGAATAAGATTTACCGCATAGTTGAATCAAACAAAAATAATTATGCAAAATCAAAAATAGATACAGCAAAGCTTGACGATTCGTCAAAATTCCTGCTTTCAAAAACCCACACAACAATAAAGGAAGTGACTTTGGATATTGAAGAATTTAAATTAAGCTTTGCAATTTCAAAAATAATGTCTTTTGCAGGCGAAATTGCAAAATACAATGCAAACAATCCAGCTCCAAATGAATCGCAAAAAGCAGTAATAAGCAATGCAATTGATTCTCTTTTATCATTGTTGAATGTTTTT
>DAOVUW010000060.1 GCA_030632385.1 Candidatus Nanohalarchaeota archaeon | reverse complement strand
TTCTTGCTCTGTTCATCCAAATTTGTTTTTGATTCATCCACAACTTTCTTTATTTTGTCGTCTGTCATTTTCTGAAAGTCGTCTTTTGAAATAATTGTATTTTGAAGTAATTCTAATTTATCTGTCAGCTTTTTTTCTTTTTTAGAAAATCCATTGATTTGCATTGTGATTTCTTTTTTAACAAAGTTTTGAATATTTTCAAATCGGTTATTGTTCTGTGTATCCAAATGGGTTTTTGATTCTTCTATTGCTTTTTTTATTTTGTCTTCTGTCGCATTCTGCAACTCTTCTTTCGGAATAATTTCATTTTCAAGCAATTCCAACTTGTTTGTCAACTTTTTTTCTGTTTTAGAGAATCCATTTATTTGCACGGTTTTGCTTTCCAATATCTTATTAATTTCTGTAAATTTATCATCGTAAGAATCAAATATTTTTAATTTTTCATTTATTCTATTTTCTAACAAATCAGACATTGCAATTTTTTTTTCGATTGATTTTTGAAGTTCATCAAATTGATTTTTGTTCTCTTCTCTCATGACTGCGTCCGATTCGTCTATAGTTTTCTTTATCTTATCTGCTATTATCTTCTGCATGGCTGCATTCAATTTCTGCAAATCTTCCCTCGAAACAATATTGCTTTCAAATGATTTGAGCTTCTCTATCAGTTTTTTTTCTGTCTCTGTTTTTTGAGTGTATTTTTTGTTCAAGTCATATATTTGCGCGGTCTTATTATTTAATATATTGTCAATATCTGTAATCTTGCACTGATATCAATCAAATATTTTTAATTTTTTATCTATTTTATTTTCCAGCACATCTGACATTACAATCTCTTCTTTGATAGTTTTTTGAATTTCATCGAATTGTTTTTTATTTTGCTTACTCAAATGCAAGCCCAATTCATCTACTAATTTTTCTATATTCTCGATTTCTGTGATTTTATCCGGATAGTTACTCTGTAGCTTGCTGCGTGGTTGTTCATCAGATAGTACTATTTCCTTTTTAACAAAGTCTTGCTTCTTTTTAATTTTATTCTTGGTCTGTGCATCTGAATGTATTTTTGATTTATCCATAGATTTTTTTATTTTATTACCTTTCATTTTTTGAAAGTATTCTCTCTAAACAATATTGCCTTCAAACGATATTTAATCTCTTCTATTGGTCTTTTTTCTTGTTATTTACATGTATAGAATATGTATTATGAGTTTTATATATCTTTTGTTATCGATTTTGTTTTAGTTTTGCGGTTTATTTTTTAATCAAAATTTCAAATATATACTCAAACATAATTATTTTGTTTTGAATTTTTATTTTGATAATTGCATCTAAGGCAATACTGCTAATATCGTTGGTTAGATTTCTTTTTTCCTAAAGCAAACACAATCTCTTTGCATCACAAAATCATAAACCACAACGCAACCCAATTATTCGCAAAATGCGATAATAGACTTCCCTTAAATCCATACTTTCTATACACCAAACCAAAGATAATGCCAACAACAAACATATCAACCGCTTTGAGAATTCCCCAACCAATAACAATATGCCATAATCCAAAAACAATACTTGAGACTATCAGCCAGAACACAAATTGTTTCTCTCTAATGAACCTACCCAGCATGAATTTTCTAAAAACAAGTTCCTCAATAAACGGAGCAATAAATCCAACATAAATAATCTTAATATACGCTGGTTGTGTAAGCCACCAGCCGCCCCGTCCAAATGTTAATTCCAATGAAGGCGGATAAAATTCAAACAGGAATTTAAGAAAATTAGAATTAATGAGATACAAAACAACCCCTATTACTATTGGGAAAATAAGAGCATTATAATCAAATCTTTTCATAATCTTTGACTCCTTATTGAAAGCTAAATCCAGCGCCCCACTCTTTTCCTATATTCAATGTATTTTTTCCCGAAAGTTGATACATTGGATTTCTGCTATATCGATATAAACTCTTCCCGACAAGATATGTTAATTTTTCAAATTTTTCAGTAGTGCCGTGCTTCTTAAACAAAAGCCATGAATAAATAATAAGGTAGGTTCCAAAACCAATCCATATTAATCCTATGATATTAAACGAAAAATTCAAAAGGTTTGCTTCTGGAACAAAAAAATACAATAATATGTCTGCAATAATGCAGTAAAAAAAATAAGTTGGTGGGCTAGAAGTTGGAGAGATAGATATACTTTTTTTCATATCAATAGAAAAAGAAAAATACATATAAACATTACTGTTTTAAACATTCTCAACCTTACAGCAAGCCACACGATATCAACATAAAGTTAAATATTTTTAAGAGTATAATCATTTTGAGCATTAAGGAAAATAAAGTGTAATTATACTTGTTTTACCTCATGGCAAGCCATGGGTAATTCTCAAGTTAATTTCTTATCTTCCTTATATTCTCAACAAACTGCTCTTTTAAATTCTCACATACCTCGAAATCCCCACATTCCCAACAACCTTTCAAACCTTTTTTCAGGCAACATTCCCTTATTTCGCACAAATATTTTCCACCACCCTGACGACAAAAATTAGTGCAACGAAGTTCAATCAAGTTGTCCAATCTAGTATTGAGCTTTGAATTATCCTTAAAAAAAGCACCTTTGGTTTCCGCCTTTTCCAATTCCTTTTTCAAACTTTTTGCCGCCTCTGAAACCTTCATTTTATAACATCCGGGGCAATACAATCCACAATAACCAATTTGGTTTATGTTTTTGTTCATGACCAAACATATAGGAAATATTAATAAACATAATCTTCTATTATTGATTATGGAATCCCTAAAACCTTATGATACAATTGAAGTCAAAATAAAAAAAGACAATAAGACGACAATAATAAAAGGAATTGTAATGCCAAAAGAAGAGGACGATGCAAAAAATGAAATCTGTATCCGGATGGAAAACGGCTACAAAACAGGCTTAATTTTAGATAAAAACACAACTGTCAAAAAAACAGGGCATGTAAATGAAACTCCAACAACTATAAAAAAGTCCGAAAACACACCCGACAAAAACAACCAAAAAATTCTTTTCATCTCAACGGGCGGAACAATTGCAAGCAAAATAGATTATAAAACAGGAGCAGTTATTGCAAAATTCACTGCAAGAGAACTGGAAGAAAAAGTCCCTCAATTAAAGGAAATTGCCCAACCAGAAGCAAAAACAATCTTTTCCGAAATGAGTGAAAACCTGACTCCAAAGCATTGGGAAACAATTGCAAAAGAAATTGCTTTAAACTTAAAGAGAAAAGACATTGCCGGAGTCATCATAATGCACGGCACAGACACGCTCGGATACACAGCATCTGCATTATCTTTCATCTTAAAAGATATTGGAAAACCAGTCTGCATTGTTGGCGCCCAGAGATCATCTGACCGGGGAAGTTCAGACACATTTATGAATCTCATCTGCGCAAGCCATATCGCTGTCGGAAATTTTGCAGGCGTATTCTGCGTAATGCACGCAAACACAGACGACAACTATTGCTCAGTAATAAAAGGAACAAGAGCCAGAAAGATGCACAGCTCAAGAAGGGATGCATTTAAATCAATAAATGAAAACCCTGTGGCTTATGTATGGCAGGACGGCAAAATAAAAAACATAACCAACTCAAAAAAAAGAGACAACAATCTGCAAACAAAGATTGTTGGAAATTTAAGACCGGAAGTAATGCTGATAAAAACATATCCTGATTTGAACCCTTCTGTAATTGATTATGCTATTCAAAATAAAACTTGTGGAATTATTATTGAAGGAACAGGTCTGGGTCATGTATGCACAAAAGGAGAAAACAATTTTCTCCCATATTTCAAAAAATGCGCCAAACTAAATATTCCTGTAATCATGACAACCCAGACAGTCTACGGCAGAACAAATCCTTATGTCTATTCTGCTTTAAGGCATATTGCAGATACCAGTGTAATTTACGCAGAAGACATGATTAGTGAAACAGCCTATATTAAACTAAAATGGGTTTTGTCGCAGACAAAGGATATGCATGAAATCAAAAAAATGATGTTAAATAATTTTGCAGGGGAAATAAGCGAGCGGAGTGAGATTGTTGATGACGAATCATAAATTAGTTCAAGGATTGAATTATTGATGAAGATATTTAACGCTTGCATTGAGGACATGAATTTCTCTATGGACTAAAATAATTGGCAGACAGCACATCTTTTGTTATTGTCAGATATGTCGCCTGAGAATCAATTAATTTTCCTTTTCATCTTTATTAGAGATAAAAACATCATGCCTATTGAGAGGAATATTGTTGGGACTTCCGGGATTGCCAGAGGATTTATATCCTGATTGCTCCCGCCAAGGATATTATAAGGAGTATCTCCAAATCCATTACCATCTGCATCTATTCCCTCGTAGTCAGAAAAATAATTCCCACTTATATTTAATCCACCGATTATGTTTGGTCCCGGTAGAATTGGTGTATTCCAGAATGTACTTCCTTTATCTTCTACATTAATGCCATTGCCGGAAATATAATTATTGTATATTATGTTAGGATTGGTGCATCCCACAGTAATGGAAATGCCTTTGTTGTTGTTCATTATTCTATTATCATTTATCTCATTGTTGTTTGAAGAAGCTTCAAACCTTAGCCCTACATCATTATCATATATTTCATTATAAGCAATTTTATTATGACTGCTTCCCACTAAAATGATTCCATTTTTTATATTAGAATATATTTTGTTATTCAGAACATGACCGCTATTTGCATTGAAATATTTGATGCCCTGTTTCCAATCACTGATAGTACAATTATGGATAAGTGTATTATTATTGTATGAATATATTCCATAAGTTGCCGTTGATTTATCTATTCCATCAATTATATGTCCGTCGCAATATAAACTCACATTGTTTGCTGTTATTTTAATACATATATATGCATTTGAATCAAGAATATCTTCTGTCAGATAATAGTCTCCTGACTTATCTATTGTTGTGCACGAAGTTATAATATTTGTCGGTGTAGCACTAACATTCTGCAATATTAAAAAGTACATCATAATTATACTTAGAATAAATATTTTCTCATTCATAATTTTCACTATATCAAAAAAGCAAAAAACTATTTATATGTTTGTATATG
>DAOVUW010000021.1 GCA_030632385.1 Candidatus Nanohalarchaeota archaeon | reverse complement strand
CCATAATAACAATCTTTAAGAAAAAATGGGCTGGATTTACTGCACCGATTTATGTGCTTTTTGAAGGATTATTCCTTGGCGCAATCTCTGCTTTAATGGAACAATCCTATCCTGGAATTGTAGTTCAGGCAGTATTTTTGACATTCGGCACTCTTTTTTGCCTGCTCATGGCTTATAAATCAAAATTAATCAAGGTGACTGAAAACTTTAAACTCGGTGTCGTTGCCGCTACCGGTGCCATTATGGTGATTTATCTTCTGAGTTTTGTAATGGGCTTTTTCGGCATGAATATTCCTTTTATCCATGAAAGCGGTCTTATAGGTATTGGATTTAGCTTGTTTGTAGTTGTTATTGCTTCACTGAATTTAGTTCTTGATTTTGACTTCATTGAAAACGGGGCTAAATCCGGGGCGCCAAAATACATGGAATGGTATGGCGCTTTTGGTCTGATGGTTACTTTAATCTGGTTGTATCTGGAAATTTTAAGGTTGCTGGTCAAGTTAAGAAGTAGGAGATAATTATTTATCTAACTATTTTTTTTACTGAAAAACCAAAATATATATAATTTTACCAGATATATTTTATGTTATGAATGAAGAATCAAACGAAGGGAAAAAATCAACTGAAAAAGAGCATATTCTTTTGGTGCTGTGTATTGACAGAGACAATGATCTCGGAATAAAAATATCCAAACATGGTCCTATAATCGGAAGAGAAGAAAATATAAAGACAGCAGTTAAACTTGCAATTAAAGATCCAAGTGAATCAGATGCAAATTGCATTTTTGGTGCAGTAAAAGAATATGACAAATATGTCAAAGAAAACAAAATGTGCGAAATATTGACAATTACAGGAGATAGAGATGTAGGGATAAAATCAGACAAAATTGTTCTAAAACAGTTAGACAATTATATAAATGGTATAAATTATAGAATTACAGAAGCATGTCTTGTTTCAGATGGAGCTGAAGATGAACAATTGCTACCATTAATCCGGAGCAGAATTGAAATAGTTCAATCAAAGCGAGTGGTCATAACACAAAGTGTCCCACTAGAATCTATGTATTACACAATCTTAAATTTTTCAAAAAACATTCTTGAAGATAAAAAATTATCCCGTACTTTTCTCGGAATACCAGCAATCGCATTACTTATATTTACACTTTTTGGTTCATCAGGATTTCGCATAATGATGGGTGTTATCGGCGTAATATTACTGATAAAAGGATTTTATTTAGAATCTATTGTTGAATCCATATATAATGAAATATCTAATTCAATAAAAAGAAGAAAATACTCTATTCTTTTGTATGTCGGTTCCTTGTCTTTAGCAATAATTGGCGCATCAACGGGATACTCTGCTGTTCAGGGAGCTGTTGCCCTAGACATTGTTGTTAAGAGCGCTTTGTTTGTAAAAACATCCGCAGTATTTTTCTTTATAGCCACAATATTAGCAGGCATTGGAAAAACATTGTTTTCAAAGGAAAATGAAGAAAGAAAGAAAAGTCTTTTTCCTTTTTTGACATATTCGAGTTTGTGCTTTTCAGTAATATATATACTCTATCATATAAGTGGTTTTTTAATTGATAATTCAGACGGATACAATCCTATATTTATTGCACTAGGCATAAGTGTATTGGTTATTGGTTCAAGTATGTTTGTAGAAAAACAGTTTATAAAAAAAGAAAATATGAATAATATAGAAAATAAAACTTCAAATATAAAAATTAAAAATAAAGGTGAATAAAATGCAAAAGATAATTGCTGTTGTTTCAGGAAAAGGAGGTGTTGGAAAAACATTTATCTCTATAAATTTAGCCATAGCCATGCATCAATTCGGAGAGAAAGTGACGATTGTAGATGCTGATGTTTCTGCATCAAATATGGGTCTGCATTTAGGATATTATACTTTTCCTGTAAAACTTCAGGATGTTATTGAAGGAAATTTGGATATAAAAAAAGCGATTTATGTACATCCATCAGGATTAAATTTAATTCCATCAGCCATTGATTTGAATAATTGCCAGTGCAGTTTATCCAAACTAAGAGATGCCCTAGGTCCTCTTGAAGATACAGTAATTATTGATGCACCGCCGGGACTTTCTAATGACACTCTTGATGTTATTGCTGCAGCAGATTATATTATTGCAATTACAAATCCTGAATTACCAAGCATAACAAATGTATTGAAAGTTATAAAAACAGCACAGGATATGAAAAAAACAACTTTGGGCGTGGTTATAAATCGCATGTCATACGACAATTATGAAATAAAACAATCTGAAATAGAGATAATGACAGAAACGCACATTTTGGCTACAATACCAGAATCCAAGGGTGTTAAAAAAAGCATTTTTCTAAAAAATCCTGTAATTGTAATGGATCCACTTCATCCATCTTCTTTGGCATTTAAGCATTTAGCAGCTCGATTGATGGGCAAAAAATATATTCCTCCAAAATATGTTGCAGTAAAAAGATTTTTGAGAAATAGTGGAATAAATGTAATTTAATATGGCGATATCTTTTGAAACACTCAGAAGACTACAAGAGGACGAAGAAAAAAACAAATACACTCTTCAAAAAATAGACGATAAATTTTACGGTCATATAAGAGATTATTTATATGAAATTGATGAAACTTACTCTGATGAAGAAAAGGAAAATATAGAAAAAGTAATAAAAAAACTATTCAAGCTCCGTCTTGAAAAACTTATAAAAATTGCAAGATTATCCTTAAATACGCAAATGAGTGTAGAAAATAGTACCTTGCCTGAAAAAAAATTTATAGAAAATATAAAGACAGTCATTTTGGATTATCAAAAAGAAATAGATAAAAAAACAAATCCTTTGAAAATACGAGATTCGAAAACAAATAAAGATTTTGTAAAAGTAAAATTCAACACAGATGTTTTTACTTTTGTAATGGAAGATATGAAGACATACGGTCCTTATAAAAAAAACGAAGAACATATTGTTCCAAAAAATGTTGCCACTCTTCTTTTGAAAAACAAAAAAATTGTAATTTCCGGTTGATTGTTTTTAAACTCCAGATAGATTTAAAAATGCAAAAGTAATCAAAAAACTATGGAAAAAAGTGTAGCCCGTATTGTATCTTTAGGAGATATTGAACAGAGCATCAATATATCAGATGGTATTAAAAACACTTTTGTAATGGAAAATGGAGTAGAACTCATTGAAGTAAATGTTATTGGTACTATTGCGAGTTATTTAGAATTTGAAAAAAAAGATTATCTCTGCATGAAGGATGAATGTGGAGAAGCTTATGTTAAAATAATACATTCCAATCAAACAATCGGAACAGAAGAAGGCGACCTCATACATGTAATGGGATTTCTTAATTTCGATGGAAAAAGAAAATACATAAATCCTTATATTGTTAAAAAAATAGATGAAAATGTTAAAGAACGAGAAGAATTAAGGAAACTTGAGATAATAGAATTTAATAAATACATCGACAAAAATAAAGAAGCGTTTTCTTCAAACAAAGAGAAATATAAAGAACTTCATGAAAAACAGATAAAGGAAAAAGAGAAGTCAAAAACTAAAACAGAAGAAAAAACACAAACCGATGATTCTAAAAAAGAAAATAGTCCTGTTGCCCAAATCACAAAAAACAAGATTATTGAAATCATAAAGGAAAAAGATGAAGAAGACAAAGGCGTTCCTTATGTTGATATTCTGGATAAATTCAGCGATGATGAAAGAGAAAATGTAGAAACAATCATTGATTCTTTGCTCGATGAAGGTCTGTGCTATGAACCCATAGCCGGAAAAATCAAAGTTCTGTAATATTGAATTTCATTGTCGTAAATTAAAAGAACAATTCTGCTCGTATTCCTAAAAACTAATCTGCTTTTTATTGTCCCATTTTTTGCATCCTGCTTTTATGATGTAAAAAGATACAGGAATCAAAACAAGACTTATAATCAAATAAATGTGATTGATGATAGACATGAAAATCAATATTAGCAATATAGGGAAAATTGAAAATAAATATTTTAATAAAGTCCATGGATTGCATAACATAATGTTTGGATGAAGTCCTGCAAGATATATATTTATCGATAGAGAGTATAGAGAAATTGACAGAAAGCAGAAAAGCGCTGAAAAAAAGTAAGCATATTGTTTTGTTCCGAGAGATACTAAAATCAAGAGGATAAGAGGGACTATGTTAATCAGCATATATCCGTCAACTTTGCTTTTTATCAATGTCGAAACCCTGACTGGGAGGAAAGAATAAGAATTGAACAGATCGTATTCTGTAAGCCAGTTATAGATTGTTGATGAGATGATTCCGAGGAATATTGAAAAGACTATGAGAAAATTCAATTCCGGAATGAATTTTGAAAAAATCAAAATAAATACCCAGATGATTGCCATCGGAAAGAGAAATGAAAAGATTATTTTCCCTATACCTCCTTCGCTTCTGTTGAGGTCCAAAATGTCCTTGGAAATAAAATAATTGTATTTGCTGGACTTTAGCCTGATTGACAGGGATTTAAATGAATTTTTGAATTTTCTTTTGTTCTGAGGGTAATCTATTTTCAGGAAAAAAACAGATATTGCAGAAAGTATTATTATAATGAATAATGAAGAGATTAAATTGTCAACAGACGGATGGAAGAAAAAAGAAAAAGACGGCAATAATTCAAAAAAGCCCAGAACAGTATGATTTGATGCAGTCAATAATACAGCTGCAGAAAAAAAGATGATAACATAAAGAAGTTTTTTTGAATGCACATAGATTGTCGAGAGGAAAAACGCTACAGAGAGCCCAATCATAAAGGAAAGGGTGGTGGTCAAAAGAAGCAATAAAGCAGACCCTGCATTTATCGAAAAGATTTTTGATGCTAAAAAATATCCTGTTATGAAAGGAAGAATCCAGAGGAAAAAATAGTATATTATGTCTTTTATGAAAAAATTCAAAAATATTTTTCTTTCTGAAACAGGCAGGCTCCTGGAAGAATATGCCAGCAGGCTTGCCTGACCAAATCTCCTGTTCATAACTTCCCGCCCGAAAAGACCGAATGCTCCTGTGCTTAAGCCAAAAAGAACAAACATGTAATGGACAATCAATGCAATCTGTTCAAGAGGCATAAGAATCTGGAAAACAGGTATGAACAAAGAAGCCCCGAATGATAGCAATACCATCATAAAAGAGAATAATGCAAAATTAACATTTCCAAAAAAGCTTGCATAAATGCGCCATTCCTCTTTAATCATATTTTTCAAAAGTTCAAACATTTTATGCCTCTTTTACTTGTTTTTTTCTTTTACTAATTTTAGAAAGAAATCCTCAAGATGCTGGTTCTTTTCCTGGAGTTCTTTTATTGAACCTTCATGGATGATATTTCCTTTGTAGATTATCCCGATTTTTGTGCATATCTCTTCAGCAATTTGGAGGACATGAGTGGATAAAAAAATTGTGCCTTTGTTTTTGACAAATTCCGCCAGATAATCCTTTACTTTTTTCTGAATTACAGGATCTAAATTTATCAATGGTTCATCTATGAAAGCAAGTTTTGGCTCGTGTATAAATGCCTGCGCAAACATTATCTTTTGTCTTGTGCCTCGGGACAAATCCTTGCACAATACTTCTTTTTCATTTCTAAAATCCAGAAGGTCAAACCATTTATTGCATCGCGCCTCTATTTCATCCAGTTTTCTTATATTCGCCACGAAATGAAGATATTCTTCTGCTGTCAAAAAACTTGGCGGAGTCTCCTGTTCGGGAATTATTCCGACAAGCTCCCTTACTTCTACAGAATGGGCAAGAACATCTGTTCCCATGACATTTATATTTCCTTCTGTTGGTTTTAGCTGTCCTGTCATTAGTTTTATCATTGTTGTTTTTCCCGAGCCATTTGGTCCGAGCAACCCGAATAATTGTCCTTCTTCAACAGATAGAGAAATATTATCGACAGCTTTTAGATCGCCGTATTTTTTTGTCAGGTTCTTTATTTCGATTAAATTTTCCATATTTGTTTTCACATTCTTTAATTGTATTTTCTATTTATATGTTTTTTTGTTTATTGTTAAAAAACCCCTCGATCAAAATGACTGGTCGTATATCCTTTTTTGAGTTTCCTGTCCTCAAAATTTTCTGAAGTAAAAATCTCTTTGTAGATGCGGATATATTTGCCTGAATCTTTTTCCAAGTCAATATAGAAATATCTTATGCCTATGTCCAAATATCTTCTTGCCATATTGAAAAGCCCCAGCTGTGATGAATTCAATATCTGTGTTGTGTTGTTGTTCTGCCTTACCCTGAAATGCCTTTCGTCTTTATCTACTAATTCGGGCGCTTTTAGACTTTGCCTACTGTTCATCAGGATAATATCTCCGTGAATCATTACGATAAAATTCTTGTTTTTAAAAGCTCTGGTTTCATAAAAATTTAATTCCGGGGAGATTATTGGAGTGCAGTTTGAATAATAATCAATATCTGTGTCATTGAAACAATTAAAAGAATAATCCAGATGAATGATGTATTTTTTCAGGAACTTTAGCAATCCTCTGTTTGAGACTAAAACACCTTTTGGGTTTATTTTATCTATTTTTTCTACAATGTCTTTCATCTGGGAATCCCGGATTATTCGCGGAGTGGATAAAAAAAATCCGGCGTTTTTAATCAACTCTTTGACCTCTGCGGAGTCTTCATTTAACACATCGTAATATATTATATCTGCCCCTGCGTTGTCTGCTTTTATTGCTTCTTTTTTGCTGTAGACCTTTGCAAAAATTTCAAAGCCTGGTTTGTTTGAATAGCTCTTGATTTTCGGGAAAGAAAAATTAAATGGCTTTATTTTGGATTTAACGGATTTTACTTCTTCGCCTAAATTATATTGAGAATCAACAGAAGATGTTTTGTAAACGCTGTCTTTGTCTTGAGCACCTTTTGTCGGGATTTGAATAATATCTCCGGAAAAAGCTTCTGCGACATCTCTTCCGTCTTTTTTTATGTTGCCTACATTGTATCCTACAACATTGTTTTTTGTCCATATTCCTATGCCGTCTCCGAGTTTCAAAGATTCTTTCAGCCTTAGTTTCCCCTTTTCGAAAAAGCCAATATATACTCCTCTATTCATGGGTTTTCTCGAATCGGTTATATTCTCGACAAAACCAAAACCTTGCGTAAATTCCCTGTTGTATGCTAGTTTTAATTCAACAATATCTTTATCGTTAATAGAGAATTTGTTGTTATAATAAGCATTGATGTATTTTTTGTATATTCTTGCAACTGTCGCAACATACAAAGGACTTCTCATTCTGCCTTCAACTTTTAATGAATAGACGCCTGCCTCTATTAGTTCAGGAATCTTTTCAAGAAGGCATAAATCCATTGTACTCAAGAGGTATTTGTTATTGTACATCATCCGGCATGGCTGGGCGCAAAGTCCCCTATTTCCGCTTCTTCTGCCTGCAATTGAAGAAAAAAGGCACATACCGCTGTACGAAAAGCACAAAGCTCCGTGAACGAAAACCTCTGTCTCGAATTTAGATGATATTTTTTTTACATCCTCGAATGGAAGCTCTCTTGCAAGCACGACTCTATCCACCCCATCAGGAATCGAATGACTGTTGTGTGTGTTTGCCTGTGTTGATAAATGGATTTTTAAGTTTGGAAAATTTTTTTTTAGCAGAGGTATCATGCAAAAATCCTGTATTATTATTGCATCAACGCCCGCGGAATTGGCAGCATTTACGACATGAAAAAAGTCCTCTATTTCTTTGTTTTTGACAAGAATATTCAATGCAGCATATACTTTAACGCTTCTTTTATGGCAGTATTGCACAACCCCGAATATATTTTTTTCATCAAAATTGCCGGCAGACATTCTTGCATTGAATTTATCTAAGCCTAAATAAACTGCATCAGCACCATTATTTACTGCGGCTCTAAGACAGTCCATGTTTCCTGCGGGAAGCAGAAGTTCGATTTTTTTCATAGCAATATGGTGATGAGAATATTAAAAACAGATAATTATGATGTTCTATTTTATACGAAATTCTGACTCTTCTCCAAAAATGAATATTTTTAAATATATTGGAGAAACTATCATAAATATGGAATTTAAAATAAAACAAATTGGAATAATTCACAGTCCATATAAAACAAAAGATGAATGCCCTATTCAAGGCAATGTAAATCCTGAAGAGAAAGGACAAATAGAATTATTTAGAGAATATGAAGAAGGTTTAGGAACAATTGAGACGTTTTCACATATTATATTGTTTTATATTTTTGATAAAGCCGGTGAAATAAAATTATCCCGTCCAACATTTTTGGATGATTCTCCACATGGCGTTTTTGCTTCCAGGCATCCATGCAGGCCAAACAGTATCGGTATCTCAATTGTAAAACTAGAAAAAAGAAATAAAAATATTCTAGAAATATCCGGAATAGACATTCTTGATAATACACCTCTAATTGATATTAAACCATATATCCCAAGATTTGATTATTTTGATAACGCAAGTAATGGATGGACAGAAACGAAAAAAATTCGTCCAAAACCAAAGGCAATAGAATAAAACAGTCGTGGTCATTCATTGAACTTCCATCGGCAAATTTCATAAGACTCTTTTATTGTGTAGAAATTATGTAAGTAGCATATAATAATTTCTATGCATTAAAAGTAGTATTGAGCGCAAGGCTCTTTTATTGTTTTTTAATTGTTGTAGAAATCGAAAGGAAACAATTACAAAACATTAAAAGTAGAATTAAACGTAAGACTCTTTTATTGAAAATTAATTCCACAGATAATTTATTATTTTACAACATAAACTTTATCGTTTTTCCTTGCCTTTTCTTTTGTTGCAATGCCGACATTCTGTGTTTTTTCTCCTTTCAAAACAAACTTGTCATCTATTGTAATTGATTTAATTTTTTGAGAAATATATGTTGTGCTGCCTTCGACAATTATCTCATCTCCGATTTTCAGAGAGTTATCTGTAAGCCAAACTTCCATTGCTTTTGCCCTTGAATAATAGTTGACTACATAACCGCAAAAAATTCTTTTTTTCTTTGATACATTGTCTGCTTCATGCAGACTCAAATCTTCTTTTCCCGGGATGCCGAAATAAAACCCTGTAGAAAACCCGCGATTGTAGACTTCTTCAAGTTGGTTTTTCCATTCTTTTGCTTTTTCTTTTGTGAATGTTTTGTTGAAATAAGAATCAATCGCCTCGCGGTAGCATCTTCCGACAACAGACACATATCTTGCATCTCTCAATCGCCCCTCTACCTTAAAGGCGTCAATCCCTGCCTTGATCAATTCAGGCACATGCTCTATCATGCACAAGTCTTTTGCACTCAGCAGGTATTTTCCATCACATTGAATCTTTTCTCCTTTTTCATCGGTCAGGAAATATTCCCTCCTACATGGCTGTACACATTCTCCGCAGTTTGCGCTTTTTCCAGTCAGGTAAGTAGACAAATGGCACCTGCCTGAAATCGATATGCACATCGCACCATGGATAAATGCCTCGATTTGGACAGATGTATTTTTTTTTATTTTTTTTATCTCCTTTAAACTTAATTCTCTTGACAATACAATTCTTTTTGCACCAAGCTTTTGATAGAAATTGCATGATTTGTAATTTGAAATATTTGCCTGCGTGGAAATATGGATTTCTATGTTCTTGCTTTTTGCAATCTCTATTGCCGCAGGGTCCCAGACAATCAATGCATCAACTTTCGCCTCTTTTGCGATGTCGATTATTTTCTCAACTTTTTTTATGTCGTTGTTGTAGACTACTGTGTTTAGAGTCATATATGCTTTTTTGCCTTTTTCATGGCACATTTCTACGACTTTTTTTATTTGGCTTTTTTTGAATCCTGTCCTCTTTCGCATCGTGATGTCGGTTGTTCCAAAGTAGATGCAGTCTGCGTATTCTAAGGCGCATTTTAGTGTTGGGAAAGATTTTGCCGGTAGGAGGAGTTGTGGTTTATTCATACTTGATTATAATAAGGGAGTTTAAAAAAAGTTATTGTGATGTTGATAAATATTTAATTTCCACCCAATAACTTATTTAATGTTTTAGAATATTTAGTTACAATTCTTTTATATTCCTTAGATTTTTTTTTCAAACCATTGGTTTCTTTTTCAAATTCTTTTTTTATAATATCCACACTAAGACACATATTTTCTTTGAATTCAATCATATCTTTTCCCCTAATCATCATGTTTTTCTTTATGAAAAAATCTTTAGTATTTTTTTTTACTGAATAAATATCATACCCATATTTGTAAAATAAAAGAAAGCCATATGATGAATATTGTATTAATAAAAAATATTCTAGTTCAATAGATTGTATAAAAAAATTAAATAAAAATAGAAAAAAAGAAACTATATAAAATGTCATCAATGCATCCTCCAAAACAGATATTAGAAAATTTGTTTCTAACGATTTTAATTCTTTTTTTGTTTCATCGCATGCTTTTTCAAAATTATTCTGTTCATGTATCTCCCCATTATATTTGTGATTCAAAATAGATAAATTGTCTTTTATAATTAGAAAAGGTACCTTTTTCTTCACATATTCTTTTATTGAATCAATAATTTTTATAATATTCTGTTTTCTTTTTTCTTTAATTTCATCGACATATTTTTTGATTGAGTTCAATTCAGAAGTTCTATTTTCAATACAGGAGATATGTAAAAAATACGAAATCATAACAAGTGGAGTTGACAACAAAGGAATAATATATATAAAAGACTTTATGTCTATTATAGAGAGAGTATCGTAGTGTGATACATATAACAATCCAATGGGCGACAAAAATAAGGTTGCCAATAAAAAAAATCTATAAACTAATTTATCTTTGGCAGTAAGCAATTCATTAGACCCCATATCTTAAAAGTAATATGAGCTATATAAATATATGTGAATATTTTATTCTTAAAATATTTCTGAAATACTACTAAATGCATTATAATTCAATTTTCCCAAAACCTTTAATATCTCAATCTTATATTATACAAGGTGATTAATATGCTTGAATATGAAACAGTACGAGTTGGGATAACAGGATTGTTAAATCGCAAACCAAAAGAAGACTACAGGGAAATTATCAAAGAAAGAGGAAAAGACGGATGGCGTCTGGTTCAGATTTTCGCTCCGCCAATGGAAGGATATGGATTAGCAAAGTATATAGACATAATCTTTGAGAAGAAATTTTAGAAGTATATCATTATGATGATATAATTTCAACCATATTATATCAGTATACTGACAAAGTATATAAAAATAAAATCAATATAGTTGAGGGATAACTATGATAATACAAGGACATTTCATAAACTCTGACAACGATTTTATCGGTCAGGTAAAAATAAACGAGCAGGGCATTATAGAAGAGATTGGTGAGAATTTAGGCACCCCTGATTTAAAATACGATAATGATATTCTTATTTTTCCCGGATTTATTGATGTGCATGTGCATTGCAGGGAAGATTCAAGCGGAAAGCACAATTACAAAGAGGATTACTTAACAGTCTCTGAAGCGGCAATAAACGGCGGTGTAGTCCATATTTGCGACATGCCAAACAACCCTGTGGCGCCAATTGACAAAGAATCCTATCTGGCAAAAAAAGAACTCACAAAAAAATCAAAAATCCCTGTGACTCTTTATGCGGGAATCGGACCGGACACAAGCCCACTTGATTTAAATGTTCCATACAAGGTGTTTATGGGTCCTTCAATAGGGGATTTATTTTTCAGCACAAATGAAGAGTTGGAAAAAGCAATTTCAAAATACGCAGGCAAAAATATCAGTTTTCATTGCGAAGACCCGGTTATTTTAGAACAGAATAAAGACCAGCCAACTCACGAGGAAAAAAGACCGCCGGAGACAGAAATAAAGGCAATTGAGTTTGCCCTGGAATTGATTGAAAAATACAACCTGTCCGGCAAGATATGCCATGTATTGACAAAAAAGGGGATGGAACTGATAATTGATGCAAAGAAAAGAGGAGTGAATGTTTTATGCGAAGCAACACCGCATCATCTGTTTTTTAGTGAAGATGATTTGAATGAAAGCAACAGGAAATTCTTGCAGATGAATCCTCCGATCAGAAAAAAAGAGGATTGCGAATTTTTGATTGAAGCAATCAAGGACGGCTATGTTGATTTTAT
>DAOVUW010000077.1 GCA_030632385.1 Candidatus Nanohalarchaeota archaeon | reverse complement strand
GATGATTTTAACACTTTTTACACAAATCCGCTCGATAAGTAACCTCTGCCCGAAAAGTCTCAATCCTGCCCGAAAAGTATTGGTTTTTAAAGACTTTTCGGGCAAAGCCTCATTTAACCAAGTGTTTATATGCAATTAGTTTCAATGTCTGAAAAATAAAAGGCATAATTTCTTGCTATTTCAAAAAACGAAATTTATAAGTTTAATTTTCAATAAAAAAATATATGGTTGATCAACAACTTATTGATTGGATTAAAAATGAAGCTCAAGAGTATACTCTTCAACAATTGCATGACTATTTAATTCAAGAAGGTCATAATCCAAATGAAGTCAATGAGGCAATAAGAATTGCTTCTCAACCCAGTTCGCAAGTATCAATCTGCTAAACCAATTTAAAGTCCAATCAATCTTTTACCAATCATAATAATTGGTATTGCAGCTATATGTTTGATTGGCGCAGGAATATTCTTCTTTTCTTCCCAAAATGCTAATGGCGATTCTAATACTGATTCCGGTACAGAAATTAATTCTGAGAATATGTTAGAAAATAAAAACAATACTATTGTGGATAATATATATTTTGGTCAAGCGAATTTAGATTCTATTAAATTTGATAAAGAATCATATCATTTGGGTTCATCCGCAAGAGTGACAATAAATATATCCTATGAGGGAGAACCATTTTATGGACTGATATTACTTAAAATGTCAAGAGAAGATTTTTCAGGTTATGATGGCGTCTATCTTTATAGCAATTATAATAAATTTTTAATTGATGGATACACCACCATAAATAAACCCATTGCTTTTTCCTATTCTGATGGTGGCATTACTTGGCCAAGTGAAACTTCAATTTATGAAAATGAAGGAAAACATAATTACGAATTCCTTCTTTTTGATTGTAACAGTATCATTGATGAATTTGGCAAAGAGTGTGATGAAGTTGAGTTTGGAACAGATGTTTTTGATGATGGATGGCCGACCAGCAAACCTATTGATATCAAAATAATTTCCATCGATATAGCCAGGAGAGAACAATCAATTATTGATTAATGTCACTGAAATCTGTACTTTTTGCGTACTTCTATATAATCATATAAGAAATATAAGCATGACATAACCTGAAAGACCTAAAATCACGCAATGAGAGACACCATCTTTAATAGAACCTCCTGCTAGTTTTCCAATAGACAATCCTGTGAAGATACCTTCTATTATTGCAATATGCAAAAAAATAGTATTATATTCTGCCATGTCTATTGGTTCTACAGGACTGGAATTGATTGTTGTTGACATCGGAACTAATAAAACAGGCACAAATTTTACCATACCCATAAGAACCAGAATGAAAATAAAATAAATAATATATCCTCTCATTATCTGGGAGGCTATTGTAGCTTCTCTTTCTTTTTTAAGGGAATCTATTTCAAAAGCAGAAGTTCCAACAGAATCCAATACTTCTGCTATTTTACCACCGCTTCGATAAACTTCAATTATTGTGGCAATTGAACGGTGTATTACTTTGCTTTTTGTACTTTCTGAAAATTCAATAAACGCTTGCTCAAAAGGTATTCCCCATGATATTTTGGCAGCCAGATTTTTTATATATGGTGTTAAAATTCCATAATTGTTATGTGCAGCATAATCTATTGCAAGAGGTAAACACATTCCTCCACGTATTCCCTCAACTATATCTTTTAGAAATATTGGGAATATTCGTTCTATTTCTTTTTTATTTTTTTGAATTTTGTAGATGATTAGAGAAAAAGGGATAATAAGAATAAAAATTGAAAAAATATCCATTATGGTATTGGCGGTTTTATTGACGGTTGCAATATTTATGGCATATTTTATTATCTGGAATAAAAAGGTGTAAAATATACTAATTGAAATTACATAGATTATTTTTTTATTATCCTTGTCTTTTAATAAATCAGATAATTTTTGCATATTTGTTATTCTTTTACTGCTTTTATTATGTCCTTTAATAGATTTGGGTCATCATCAAATACATTGCCTGTGACAATAATATCTGCTCCTGCAAGCGCTTTTTCTCTGGCAGATTCTGGTGTTTTTATGCCTCCGCCAATAATTAAAGGAATATCAATTATTTTTTTTACCATTGAAATCATTTGAGGAGGAATTGACTTTTCTGCACCAGAGCCTGCTTCTAAATATACATATTTAAAACCCATATATTGGGCTGAAAGAGCATAAGAACATGCGATTTCCGGTTTTTTTCTAGGTATGGGTTTTGCATCTCCGATAAATCCAACTGTTTCTCCTGGTTCAATTATTAAATATGCCATAGAAAGAGTCTCCATCTTTTTTGTTTTTATATCAAATGCACTTATTGCTTGAGCTCCTGTTATCCAGTAAGGATTTGTTGAATTAAGTAAAGACATGAAAAAGACAGCATCGAGATAATCAAAAACTCCGTCTACATTTCCCGGGAAACCAATTATGGGTATTTTCTTATCTATAGATTTGATTGTTTCCACTATGTTTTTTGCGTAATCTTGATTTATCTGTATTGAGCCACCCAGCATAAAGGCATCTGTCTTAAAATTTATGCATTTTTCAATATCTTCTTTTTTTTTCAATGTTTGAGGATCTATTAGAGTAAAGTGCAGAGGTTTTCCATACTTTAATTTTTCTTCAATATAAAATTGTATTTTCTTAGCAGCAATTACCATATGTTTATTTTATGGCTATACTTTTATAATTTTTGATTTTGTACGCAATTTGTTTTTAAAAGAGTTTATTATTTCTTTTTCCAGATATAGATTATTTTTGTCCGGGAGTATCAATTGCAAAGATGCGGCGGTTTTATGCCCGCCGCCAGTTGCATTATACTTTTTGTATTTTTTGGCGAGATTTGAACAAAAAACAGCCAAATCAATTTTATCTTCAATATGTTTTCTGGATCTTACGCTTAGAGAAAGATTATTTTTTTTCCTTGTTTCAGCAAAGGATATGTCGCATCCTGCATACATAATAGTTAAGGCAACAGAAGTACCAAAAGAGCCTGTATATGTATAACCTACAAATAAATCATTAAATTGATATATCTTTAATCTAAGCAGTGCTTTTAAATTTTCAAGCCGTTCTTGTTTATCTTTTTCTTTATTTAATAAAGACATTATTTTTTTTACGCTGCAATACTCTGTTAATTGAGCAAGAGCAATAAAGTCTATATGATTTGCTTTTCTTAAAAATCCTGTAACTGCAACAATACCCAAAAGCAAAAATACTGCCCTCTCTTTTGTCATATTGTAATTTAAAAATTTTATAAGAGAATATACAAGTACTGCTGTGGATGATTTATCTGCATCTTTTAATTTAACGGCATTTTTGTTTTTTTTCTTGTTTTCTTTGTGATGATTTATTATAATTATTTC
>DAOVUW010000087.1 GCA_030632385.1 Candidatus Nanohalarchaeota archaeon | reverse complement strand
GAAAGAATTTATTTTATTACAGGAAAAGTGATTTTGAAGTGGATTTTGTAATAAAAGAAGGATTGAAAATAAAACAACTGATGCAAGTATGTTATTCTTTAGAAGATGAAAGAACTAAAAAAAGAGAAATAAAGGCATTGGCCAAGGCATCTGATGAGTTGAAATGCAGTGATTTGCTTGTAATCACATGGGATTATGAAGCAGAAGAAGAGATAAGTGGGAAGAAAATAAAGTTTGTGCCGCTTTGGAAGTGGATGCTTCAAAATTGATTATTCCTCTTCCTTTTATATTTTTATTTTAAATAATTCTATGAATATAAAATCATTTTTCGGCATTGATGAAGTAATAGCAGAACTACAGGAAACAAAAATAATGAGATGGAAATACATCTATTTTCTTGTAAAAGTATTCACTATTCTTATTTTACTTACTATTATTGTTTTGCCAAAAATATCTGCAATATTTATGTTCTGTCTCGTTGCGCTGGTATCAAGAATTCCCTCTGTTCTTGCAATTTCACTAAAGGACAGCGAGATGATTGATTTTTTTGCTGTAATTCTTGCCCTGACTGTAAGTCCTCTCTTTGGTGCTATTTTTGCAGTGGCAATATTTTGCATCTCAACATTTTTTTCATCTCTTGAAATAAAGCCATTAGCAATATTGGTAAATTCTCCTGCATTATTTTTCCCCTGTTTTTTTATGCCATGGGCTTATGCTTATTTTGGCGGTAATTTATTATACACAATGTATGCTTACACAGTAATAAGATATGCAATACGCCTTCCAATAGTGGGACTTTTAAGACCAGATATGCTAATGATGGCCATTTTCTTTTATGTTCCTTGCAATCTGGTCCTTGCATATATTACAAATACAGTTCATGTATTTTTATTTGGCGCATTGACAACAAAAGTAATCACTGATGGACTTGCCCTCGATATAAATCTTCTGATATTAATCATCTTGATGATTGCTTTTTTTGAAGCGGCAAAAATATTTGAAAAAAGAATGAAAAATAAGAAAACACCAATTGACGATAAATTCAGCTTTTTTTCAACAATCAAAAGTTCTGCAAAATCATTGTTCTTTCATTCAGACAGAAAAACAATTCGAAACATGAGTAAAGCAAAAAAAGATATGCTTGATTATATCAGCATTCTGCTCAAAAAACTAAAATCTGATGATTACAAAAAATTGGATATTCTTAAAGACCAATTGATGTATTTGAAAGATAAGGCAGAAGAAATTAATAATTTTACAATAAAAGAAAATATCAAACAGTTAAATTCTATTGCTTCTCTTTTGCCTAAAATTGAAATTTTAAGTTTTAAAGAGATTAAAGGAGTTTATGAAATATCCAACAGGTATCCTGAATTTACTGAAATTTACAACAACACGCGTGGTGAGAGTAAAAGACCGATTGAGATAATTGCAAAATGCAGGATTGCTAAAAACAAATCAAATAATGAATTTATTGGTGTTTTTTCAAAAACAAAACAAGATGATAAAAATGCTGTGATTGTTGAAATTAACATTGTCAGAATTGTTGTAAAGAGGGATGGAGATAATATTATAGGATTTGAAGAAATCAATTAGAGAATGTAAAAGAAAGATGAATAAAAATAGATAATGGTTTTTTAATCTCTTTAATCTTAATTTTTCGCAAAATAACGGAAAATTGATGGAAAATACAGTCGCTCTGGAGCTTCTAAAAAAAGGATGGAAAGCAGGAAAGAATTTATTTTATTACAGGAAAAGTGATTTTGAAGTGGATTTTG